>CADBLV010000001.1 GCA_902795555.1 uncultured Eubacteriales bacterium
CCTAAAGTTCACTTTAAGTCAAGATGCAAATTCCTCCGCATCCGGTTTGACCCGAAAACGGAGGTGTTGAGCTTCGTCAGATTCGTTTTAGCTGACCTTCTTCAGCTCAGAAGCCTTTACACGAATAATATAGGATACATGCCTGAACAAATGCTTCGGCACTCTTTTCTTTCAATGATCCCCTCGGTCGCAGATCTCCCTGGCCCGCTGCAGGATGTCCTCAGACGTCTCCCGTTCTGACACAATCTCAAAAGATCCCTCGGATTCACGGCAGGGTTCAGCAGATACAAGCTTCGCGCGTTGGAGATGCATTTCACGACAAGCAGGCTCATCCCATCCTTTTTCTTTTTGGATTTTCCCATCGAAAGATCATTGATCACTCCAAAACGTACATAATTTTCACTACAAAAAGTATACCAAAAATCGCAGTTCCACTCCAAAAGGTATTGAAAACTGACAACATTTTGGTAAAATAGAGAAAGCACGAAGGATTGGAGAGATTTGCCATGGAGTACGGTGCACTGCGTCCGGATGGATATATACCCCGCTTGATGGATCAGGTTTTGTCCGACAGATTGAAGCAATTCGGCGCCGTGGAGGTCGCCGGTACCATGTGGTGCGGAAAAACCTGGACTTCCATGTCTCAGGGAAACAGCATTTCCCGGATCAGTTCTGCTCCGGCGCGTATAGCGGCAGAATCGGATCCGGAAACCGCGCTCATCGGCGATAAGCCCCATGTCATCGATGAGTGGCAGGATGTTCCGGCAATATGGGACGAAGTCCGCACGCGGATCGACGAATCAGGCGGAAAACCCGGTCAGTTCATCCTGACCGGCTCATCAGAGCCCAACAAAGATTCGGTTCATCACAGCGGCGCCGGAAGGATTTCGAAGCTTCGTATGCGAACCATGTCTCTTCAGGAATCCGGCAGATCCAGCGGTAAAGTTTCCCTCGTCGGTTTGTTTCGAAACGAGTTTGAGCCGCAGCTGGTTCACCAGGGTCTTCTTCCGCTTGCTGATGTTATCTGTCGTGGGGGCTGGCCTTCCCTGATCCACAACGATATAGAGGATTCTACTCAGCTCATCAACAGTTATTTCGACGCCTTGTTTGATATCAATATACCGAGGAAGGGGCTGAATAGTTCCGAATCCAGGAACATCGCGCTTGCACTGGCCAGAAACCTTGGAAGCGCTCCCAGGCAGTATACCCTCGCCGCGGATGCCCGTTTTGATGCACCCGAGGGAAAAACCGCCGCCAACAGGGCGGCTTCCCATGTTGCTGCCCTGAAAGAACTGTATGTTCTTGAAGAAATATGCGGATGGGATGCTCCAATTCGTTCCAAAAACAGGCTGAGGATCAAGCCGAAATACTATTTTGCCGATTCTTCGCTGGCCGCGGGATTATTGAATGTCCGTCCTGAAAGGCTGGTGCAGGATGGCCAGCTGTTCGGCGTCCTGTTCGAATCCCTCTGCATCCATGATCTGTGTGTTTATGCCTCTGTCCTGCCGGATGTCAAAGCAGATCCGGTCCATTATTACAGAGACGCGGACGGTCTGGAAACCGATGCAGTCATTGAATTAAGAGACGACCGCTGGGCAGCGTTTGAAATCAAGCTTGGCGACAACAAATTTGACGAAGCTGCCACTTCATTGATGCGTCTGAAGAAAAAAATCGCACTGAATCCGGCTGCCCAAAACCCGGAACCGGAGTTTATGGCTGTTCTGGTCGGTGCCGGAGAATATGCCCGTCGGGACAGGGAAACGGGGATTTACATCATCCCCATCACCGCGCTGGGAGCATAAGAGAGCTTCTGACAGTGCTCATATTTGGGAAAATAGCCATTCGTATTTTGCAGAAATGATCCTGTTTTTTCTTCTTCCCATATCGTATTGTGTACACGTACCTAATAACCGGTACACGCAAAACGACGAAACGGAGGAACATCACAATGCTGCATCTGCTTGGTATTCTGACCTTAGGGAACATGATCTTCGGTGGACATCACTGCCATCATCATCATTGTCATCGCCATGGCAGCTTCCTGGGCAGAAGCCTTCTGCTCGGA
>CADBLV010000002.1 GCA_902795555.1 uncultured Eubacteriales bacterium
CGTCATACAGATCCCAGATTTCCATCAATCTGTCCCCCGTTCCGCACTGTTTTACCGGATCAGTTCCCTCAGATCCCGTATCTTTGTATAGCTCGTTTCCACGTCCGAAGCCGGATTGGCCGCGATCAGGATCGGTGTAATCCCCATGGCAGCCGTCCCGGCTGATCGCATCTTCGATCACATCGAAAAAGCGTTCACGGCAGCATAATCTTCATATATCCGCAGGTAAACGGGAAGAAATCAAACTTCTCTGTGCCTGTATGAATTGCGCCATAACCTTCATACCACTTTCGGAGAACTGTATTCTCTTCCACAATGCTCAGGTTCATCACAGTACAGTTCTGTTCCCGGGCTGTTTTGATGGCATGCTGAAGCAGTTCACCGCCGATTCCCCTGTGCCGGCATTCAGGAAGCACGGAAAGGCTTCCCAATTCGCATGCTCCCTGTTCACGGAGCAGGAGGGAGTAATAACCGCAAATCCTGCCGTCCTCCTCATCCAGAAACATGAGCCTGTGTTCGCCGTCCATATGCCAGGCCAGTCTTTCTTCCGTGGTGGCAAAAGCGGTAAACCGCGGTGCGTTTTCTCTGGTGAAACCGAATTCGTCAGCAACTGTCTGAAAGCACTTCCTGATCAGATCCGCACAGGCCGAAAGCTCTTCACGTTTGACTTCTCTGATCATCCTTTATGCCCTCCGTTACAGATTTTTCGAAAGGTTGCGTTCACTATACTATGGAAAACAGGTAAAGTCAAGCGTTTGCAGGCTTCTTGACATCGTGGCCTTTTTTCTGTACAGTTTAATGGACAGCATGGCGCAGGGAGGATCTGATGGTTGCTGTGAATGATACTGCTGTTCGCAAAATCCAGAATGTATACTGTGATCGTGTCTCTGAAATCAAAAGCGACGAATTGCCGATGCGTCATGCAGCGAACATAATGAAGATGGAAGCGTATGCGCTGGGGAGAATCTGACATGAAAATCGGGATTATTTCTGACACCCATAACCTCCTTCGACCCGAAGTCATCCGGAACCTGCAGGGCTGCGACTGTATTCTCCATGCCGGGGATGTCAGCAGCCGGGAAATTCTGGATCAGCTGGAGCAGATTGCGCCGGTGAAGGTTGTCCGCGGGAATAATGATAAGGAATGGGCGGAGCATCTGCCTCTGTTTCTGGACTTCGAGCTGGGCGGCCTGCGGATCTGTATGACTCATAAAAAGAAAGACCTTCCCGGGGATCTGACGCCTTATGATCTGGTGATCTGCGGTCATACCCATCAATACGCTTCTGTCTGGCAGGATTCTGTCGGAAAGAAGAGGACACTGGTGTTCAATCCGGGCAGCTGCGGACCGCGCCGGTTTATCCAGCCGATCACCATGGCCATCCTGGAGATTGATCCGGATGGATGGGCTGTCCGGCAGATCAATATTCCGCACGCAGTCAGGGAAAAGGCGCCGAAGATTAACAGCGGAGATATCTGCAGGCAGATTGAAGTCGTGGTGCGGGATACGGAGAAAGGCTTATCGGTGGACGCCATCGCGAAGAAGCACAGCCTTGATCCGGCGCTGGTGGAACAAATTGTCCGATTGTATGTGACACATCCCAGCGTGACCGTTGACGGAATCATGACGAAAATGGGATTGCTGGGAAAGCTGTAAAGGCAGCCATTTCTGCGTTCATTCCCTCCGGCGGGCCATAATCGCCGCCCCCGTCATTCAAAGGCATGCATTCTTTCTCCTAAATGATTGGCATTTGCTTGAAGCACCTCCTCAAAACGGTCATCCAGACAGAATGGCAGAGTGAACCTGAAAAGCCAATGAACTGTCGGCTTATCTGTGCAGAGCCATGATAACGGATTTCTCTCTGAAACCGTATTTTTCGTAAAACCGGATTGCTTCATTACCATATACGACTTTGACATCGATTTCATGGATCCCGAGCTTTTGGAATGTGTTCAGCGCCCAATCCATGAGTGCCGCACCGTACCCCTTTCCCCTTTCCCAATCCAGAACCACAAGGTATTCCAGAATCCCTGTGTTCCCATCGGTACCGATCTTACAGAATCCGGTGATCTTACTGTCGTTATCAATCACAGCAATGTGTGAAGTGCCCTCTTTAAGTTCGCTTTCGAACTGTTTGATCCTCTGAATGGAAGATGTTTGGGGATAACAACCTTTAAAATGCACGGAAACCTGATTATGATGCTCCGCTAATGCTTCCAGGCATTCAAAGAGTTTCCCGGTTTCTTCTGAATGGATCTCTCTGATCATTTCTGCCTCCCTGCCCGAATTCTGAATGAGCAGCTGCTTCACTGAATGGTTATTCAAATTCCCTCTTTCTTCATTTATTATAGACTGCCGAAGATGTTTGTCAATATATCAAAAAATCCTCCCGGAAAGGATTGACTTGGAGTAAGCTTTAACGGTTAGAATAATTCTATCTGAATCATGGAGGGCTTTGCTGTATGTTATTGGGAGGAACCGTGGCCGGACATTACGACACCCCGGCGGAATGGGAACAACTGCTGACGGCGTCACATTTCAAGGCTGTGACAGCGCCTTTTGATTGCCGCACACCCGGAAAAGAAATCGCCGACTATTGCGCCGCCGCGAAGCGTCAAAGCGCCGTGATCGCGGAAGTCGGCGTATGGAAAAATCCTTTCGATCCCGACCCTGCCCGCGCTGCAGCCGCGCTGGATTACGCCAAAGGTCAGCTGGCCCTGGCTGATAAATGGGGCATTCCCTGCTGCGTCAATATCGTGGGCACGCAGAGCGCCGCTGGCTGGGACGCCGCGGACAAAAGCAATTTCACCCCGGAAACCTATGAAAAGATCATCGCCTGCATCCGTGACATCATCGACAGTGTGAAGCCCGACCGGGCGTTTTACTGCATCGAGCCCATGCCATGGATGGTCCCGGACAGCCCGGAGGCTTATCTCCGGCTCATCCGGGACGTGGACCGGAAGCAGTTCGGGGCCCACATGGATTTTGTGAATATGATCAACTGCCCCCGGCGCTATCTGGACGCGGAAGGTTTCATCGACGAATGCTTCCGTACGCTGGCCCCGTACATCAAAAGCACCCATTTGAAGGACACCCGGATGCACCCCACCCGGCTGACCACCATTTTGGAAGAATGCAGTCCGGGGGAAGGCACCCTGGATTTTGCCAGCGTGCTGACCATCATAAACCGCTACCTGCCCGCCGACGCACCTGTGCTGCTGGAACACATGCAGACGTTCGAGGAATATGAAAAAGCCTATGCGTATGTAGCGGCGCAGGCCGCAAAGGCACACATTTCAGTGTAATACGAAGATCACACGCATGAACATGCCCTGATCACGAACACACAGCGGGAGGCAGAGGATGATCAAAACACTGTGGCGGCTCAGCCGCGAAGCGATTCGTTACAGGACGCTTTATACCGTCGCCATCCTGTCCACCCTGGCGCTGACGGCGATAAACCTGGCTGCGCCCAAGGCTCTGTCCGCCATGACGGGCATTGTAGAACAGGGCGTGGACGAAGCCGGCCTGCGCACCATCGTCATGCTGACGGCAGTGCTGGTAGGGTTGTATTTGCTGCGCGTCCTGTTCCGGTTCCTGAGCAATTACCTGGCGCATAAGGCCGCCTGGTATCTGGTGGGTGATTTGCGCACAAAAACCTACGATAAGCTGGAACATATGCACATGGGCTATTTCCATGATAAGCAGACCGGTGACCTGATGAGCCGCGTGGTAAACGACACAAGAGATTTTGAACTGCTCTACGCTCATATGATTCCCGAAGCCATCACAAACCTGGTCACGTTCACTGGCGTACTGGTCGTGCTGCTGACCATCAATTGGAAGCTGGCGTTAATCACCTGTGCGCCTATTCCGCTGATTTTCGCTTCAGGATTCATCTTTTCCAGGAAGGTACGGCCCTATTTCCGCATTTCCCAGAAAAAGATGGGCGAGCTGAATGCTAAATTGCAGGATAATCTGAGCGGCATTCACGAAATACAATCCTTCGGCCGGGAGGAATACGAAACCGAACAGGTGAACGAGCGAAACTTCGATCACATCAAAGCCATGCTGCAGGCGCTGAAAATCAGCGCGGTATTCCATCCATCGGTGGAATTCATTTCCTCCCTGGGTACCATCCTGGTGGTGGGGTTTGGTGGCTATCTGGCATATCGGGAAGGGCTGCGGGTTGCGGACATCGTGGCGTTTCTGCTGTATCTGAGTCTGTTTTACGGACCTGTGACGGGCCTGGCGAATCTGCTGGAAAGCCTTCAGCAGTCTATGGCCGGGGCGGAGCGCGTGCTGGACATTCTGGACGCGCCGCAGGAAATTCAGGACAGGCAGGGCGCGAAACCGCTGAAGGAAGTGCAGGGTGAGATTACCTTCGAGCACGTAAGCTTTGCCTATGACAATAACATTCCCGTGTTACGGGACGTGAGCTTTACATGCCCGCCCGGAAAAATGCTGGCCCTGGTAGGCCCCACGGGAGTAGGTAAAACTACCCTGACCCAGCTTATTTCCCGATTCTATGAACCTACCTCCGGCCGCATCCTCATCGACGGGCACGACCTGAATGATGTGACCATAGAAAGCCTCAGGCGGAGCATCTCCCCCGTTTTGCAGGATACCTTCCTTTTTAACGGCACCATTGCGGATAATATCGGATACGCCATGCCGGAAGCCACGATAGAAGAAATCAAAGCGGCGGCAGAGGCGGCCAACATCCACGAGGACATCATGGCCATGCCCGACGGTTACAATACTCAGGTGGGCGAACGGGGCCTTCGTCTGTCCGGAGGGCAGAAGCAGCGCGTCGCCATCGCGCGGGCCATTCTGCGGCGCTCACCCATCATCATTCTGGACGAGGCTACCGCTTCTGTTGATGTGGAAACAGAGCGACAGATTCAGAAGGCCATCGCCGGCATTGCGGGTCAGTGTACCATCATCGCCATTGCCCACCGTCTGTCTACCATCCGGAACGCCGACCAGATCCTGGTCATCGAAAACGGCCTCATCACCGAATGCGGCACCCACGCCGAACTGGTGGCTCTGGGTGGCAGCTACACCCGGATGAACAACATTCAAAATACAGCCGAAAACGGTATTGCGTAAAGGAGTCTGCTTATGCTTTCCTATGTGATCGTCGGGTCCGGGTACCGGGCTGAATACTATGGCAGGATTGCCGCCACATATCCCAATTTGTTCTGCGCGCTGTACCTTTGCAGGTCGGAGGAAAAGGCGCGGCTGATGACGCAGCGCACCGGGGCTGCCGCCACCACATCCGTGGCGGATTGCCTCGCTTTCCGGCCCGACTTCATCGTGGACGCCGTGGATCGAGGACACGTAGCGGACACAGCGGAAGAATGGATCGCGCGCGGATTTCCCGTCATGACGGAAACGCCTGTGGGGGATACTTTGGAAAAGCTGAACCGTCTCTGGGCGCTGGGCCAAACCGGGGCAAAGATCGTCTGCTGCGAACAGTACCACCGATATCCCATCCTGGCCGTCGGGCTGGACGCTGTTGAGAAAGGCCTGATCGGAACGCCTTCCTCTATGTATATATCCCTGCTCCACGATTACCACGCAGCCAGTCTCATCCGGAAAGCACTGCAAATCCGGCCCGGCGAACCATATACTCTGCACGGCGTTCGCCTGGCCAATGAAGCGACGGAGACTGATTCCCGGTACGGAGCAATTACAGATGGGCGTATCACGACCGTCCATCGGGATTTGATGCACATTTCCTTTGCTTCCGGGAAAGAAGCAATTTATGATTTCTGCCCCATCCAGTATCGTTCCTACATCCGATCCCGGCATCTTACGGTGCGTGGAACAAAAGGCGAATGGACCGACACCCGGCTTCTTTATCTGGATGAAGAAAACCAGCCCCGGTGGCGAGCCTTGCTGCCGATCATTCCAAAG
>CADBLV010000003.1 GCA_902795555.1 uncultured Eubacteriales bacterium
AAGGCGGTCTGCTGTTCAATTATGATTTGCTGGGCTATGGCATCATGGCGCTTTCCACCTTTTTCATCGGCCTGTCGATTCAGGCGGAGAATAAACCGGATCTGTGGCTGAAACGGCTGATGATGATTCACGGGGTTTTCTTCCTCAGCTGCTTCTTCATGCCGATAACCGGTATGTTCACCCATATGGCTGACGGAAACGGCGGAAACGGCGGGAGCATCGCGCTGCTGTTCTGGTGTATTTATTTTCTTCCGATCGGGTTGCTGGCTTACAGGCACTTCAGTGAAACCCAAAGATGATGATTTTTCAGGATTTTTTTCTTCCCCAGGCGGAATAAATCCGGATATCTTTCCGATTCCGTCCTGTATTCTCAGCTTCTCCGGTGCTATGATCTGATCACGGTCAAGGGAATGAGCCTGAGACCGGCATGACGGAGACGGAAAACCTGTGAAGTCGTATTTGAAGGAAGAACGGGACCGGTGAAAACAATGAACAGGGAAGAAAAAAAGGCAATCCTGGAAGCTCGTCTGAAAGCTCACAGAGCAGAGCGTGAACAGCGGATTTCTGAAATTCTTGCCAGGGCGGAAGCCCGAAAAGCCGCGCATGAAGAGAAGCTTGCTGCCATCCATACCGGGATCGAAGCCCGGAAAGCCGCGCATGAGGAGAAGCTTGCTGCCATCCATGCCAGGATCGAGAACCGGAAAACAGAAAGAGAACACAGGAAGGAAACGGAACCCACCGTTAAGGTGGGACAGAACCATGAACTGCAGGCGATGAAAGACGTGATGATGGCAAATGTTCCGACGATTCACTTTCCCGAGGATGATCCAAAGTATCATTCAGCCAGGAAGTACAACGATGGGTGAAGGAGCGAAGGAGTTGATGATCATGGCCAGGTTTGTTCCGAAGGATAAGATGAGCAAGAAAGCCCGGAAGGAACTGAACAGCATGCGGCGAACGATGTGGGACTTCAGTCCCGTCAGCAGAGCCGTTGACAGCAGGAAACGATATAACAGAAAAAGAATCGCCCGGAACTGCGATGATGACAGTCCGGGCGATCCGCCTTTGGATCCTTATTTTCCATCCGGGAAACTGGTAAAGGCTCCGCGCTCCACTTTCGGCAATCCGTACTTTTCCTTTGCGTCGGCGATGGCCCTGATCATGAAGCTCATATTTCGGGCCAGGTTCCGCATCGTCTGCAGTCCTTCCAAATCCTTCCGAACATCCTCGGCGGTGAAACCATGTACCTGATTCCAGTAGGTGCCGGTTGCAATGGGCATTCCGGAGATTGAGAAGTACTTGTTCAGCACATCGAAGGTCGCCGTGTTACCGCCGCGCCGGGCGCTGACAATGGCCGCGCCGACTTTCATGTGCTTTGAAAAATGGGTGGAATAGAACAGACGGTCCATGAAAGAGAGAATCGTCCCGTTCGGGCTTGCATAGTACACAGGACTGCCGACTACCAGACCGTCGGAAGCCTCCAGCTTCGGCGCCACTTCGTTGACCAGATCGTTGAAGACACACTTCCCGGTCTTTCCGCATGATCCGCAGGCAATGCAGCCCCGGATGTTTTTACTTCCCACCTGAATGAGCTCCGTTTTGATTCCCTCTGCTTCAAAAACAGAGATCATCTCCTGCAGGGCGGTTGCAGTACAGCCATTCGGGTGGGGGCTTCCGTTCAACAGTAATACTTTTGCCATTGCTGTTTCCTCCTTATTTCAGTTTCAACGATTCAAATGAGAAATGCAAGGCATGCTTCATATGCATGCTTCAGGTATGGAACGTTTTTCATTGCATCCGCCAGCACCTTCAGGTTTTGATGATCCCTGTCATCTGCCTGCTTCATATACAGCTTCAGCATCCTGTCAGAATATGTTCCGCCCGGGTTTGCAAGATATGCCTGGTTGTTATCAAAGTTCGGAGCCAGACGAAGGATCTCTCCTGTCCGGGAAGAACGTATGACACCGAAGTTCCGCATATGCCGGTCTGTATTTAAGAACACTGCATCGGCCAGAAGAATGCGTTTCCACGCTTCTTTGAATTCCGGTCCCAATGACGCGATGTTCTTAAAGATCTCATCATCGTCGTCACCGGGATCATCAAAGAAGAAACGGAAAGAATCGTACGGCTCAAAGAATTCCCCCGGTTGAACAAAGTTCCGGGTTTTGACCCGCTTCAGGAACTTCCCGACATAACGGTATTCCGCGGCATCCCAACCGATGCTTTGCAGCACACGGCTGATTCCAACCTCAATTCTGGTTGCGGCACCGGGCTGCAGCTTGTATAGCCACCAGTCACCGTCTTCATATTTCCAGGTCTTTGTGAAGGATCCATCTGTAGAAGCATTGGGAGTGGAGATGCACAGCCTGCGAAGGCTTGTATCACTGGATACCAGGATAAAGTCGCTTACTGCATTCTGATCTTCCGGCAGGCATAACTGAAGCCTCGGAGTAAACTCGCCTTCTTCAAAACAGGTAAATGTATCGGAAATGCTGAACATATGTGTCCGAAGCGCAATGGTCGTTCTGTCACGACTTCCGATCAGCTCATGCATCAGATTCCGATGCTTAACACTGTTCAGGTCAACAGCCCGTTCCCGCAGCCAGGATGCAAAGCTGTCAGCTGTGGCCCGGCAGATCTGCTTTGGGAGCAATTCCGGCTTCTGAGGGGTAAATTCGGCAATGATCGATTTATGAACGGAAAACACGGCAACCTGAACATCATCGTTGTAGAGAATGTACCGCGTCACATGCTTCACCTCCCCCCCTGAATCTCCATCAGTATACCATTGCTTTTGCCATTTATCCAGTTGTTTTTTAGAATGACAGGCTTTGCGCGCACACCGCGAACGAAGTCACATCTCACGTGCTGCAAAACAGGACAGCCATTGCTATACGTGATTCAGTTGTTGCAAAAAATGCAACAACTGCAGCTGATGGAAAAGAGTACATGGTTGAATACAGAGCGTGAAGGCATTGGGAGAAAAGACCGAAAAGCCAGGGGGGGCATGAAAAATGTCCTCCCATTTCTGCTTCAAAAGCAAAAATCTGGAGACAGCGGGAGGAAGAAACACGGGAGTTTCCGGCATATCAGTCATTCCGCTGCGCCTTCTCCGGAAGGGCAGCCCATATGCTCCGGCCCCTGAGCGCCGGACATATATCCGGAACGGAATTCAGCATTGATTTCGCGAAGCTCCTTCCG
>CADBLV010000004.1 GCA_902795555.1 uncultured Eubacteriales bacterium
AGAGCGATCGTGCTGGTCCTCGGCACGGCGCCGGGCATGTTGCCCACGCAGTAATGGACCACGCCGTCCACCTTGTAGACCGGGTCGTCATGGGTGGTCACGCGGGAGCTCTCCCCGCAGCCGCCCTGGTCGATGGCGACGTCCACGAACACCGCGCCGTCCTTCATCTCCGGCAGGTATTTTTTCTTGAAAAGCTTCGGCGTCGCGCCGCCGGGGATCAGCACGGACCCGATGACCAGATCCGCGTCCCGCAGGACCCGCTCCACGTTGCTGTCATTGGAAACCAGCGTCTGGATGTGCGCGCCGAACATGTTGTCCAGCTCTTCCAGCCGTTTCAGGCTGATGTCCAGGATCGTCACATTGGCTCCCATACCCACGGCGATCTTGCAGGCGTTCATGCCCACCGTGCCGCCGCCCAGAATAACCACGTTGGCCTTCGGGGTTCCGGGTACGCCGGCCAGCAGGATTCCCTCGCCGCCGAAGCGCTTTTCCAGATATTTCGCCCCTTCCTGAATGGAAAGGCGCCCGGCGATCTGGCTCATGGGTGCCAGGCAGGGCAACGACCCGTCCTTCTCCTGGATGGTTTCGTAGGCCACGGCCTTGACCTTCCCTGCCAGCAGCGCGTCCGTCTGCTGCCGGTCCGCCGCCAGGTGCAGGTAGGTGTACAGGATCATGCCGTCATGGAAGTAACCGTATTCCTCCTTCAGCGGCTCCTTCACCTTCACCATCATATCCACCAGCTGCCATACGTCCGCCGCGTTGTCCAGCAGTGACGCGCCGGCTTCCACATATTCCGTGTCCTGGAACCCGGACCCCAGCCCCGCGCCGGCTTCCATATATACATGATGCCCGGCCGCAACGTAGGCTTTGACGTTGTCCGGCGTCAGCCCAACCCGGTATTCGTTGTTCTTGATTTCCTTTACGCATCCGATTTTCATGGCTTTCCTCCCCCGCCTTTGGCAGAAATATGGTTTATTATACGGCAAAACCCGTTCCTCCCGCAACGGAAAGAACAGCGGAAATACGAAGCTGAATCCATCCGCCATCAGCACAGAGGTTCAACATATGCCTCACTCTTCCAGAAGCCTGTCCAGGATCGGTTCAAACTTATCGATCACAGTCTGGGACGCGTCGGCGCCATCGTAGATCGGAGAAACGACAACTCCTTCACTGTTCACAATGAAGAAGGCCGGATGGCCGGTCAGCTTATAGATAAAACCCAGGTCTTCATAGTCTTTATTGAGAAGGATATTGGGATACGTCACGTTATTTTCCTTCAGGATGTCCTTTGCCTTCTGGGCATATTTCTCATATTTTTTAAACTCATGCTCAATGCTGAGCACACCGCATTTCTTTTCCTCGATCTGTCTGTGAAGCTTGCCGAGATCTTCCATTTCCTGCACGCACACACCGCACCAGGTGCCCCAGACATTGACCAGTGTAAAACGGTTCTGAGAGAAAAGCTCCTCGCTTGTATGCCAGTTGTGATCCAGATCTTCCGCTTTGAAGGTGAGTTTTTTGCCGATGATTTCCGCCGCGGGATCTACAGGCTTGAAATACTCTGCCTGTTTCAGCATTTCCACAATTTTGGCTGAAAGCATCTCTGCTTCTTCAAGAAATGTTTTATCCCAGTTTGAATGATCATCGCGGACAAATTGATTTTCGTAATAATAGCTGAAGCCATCCACAGAGCCAAGCTCAACGATTTCGCTGTCTTTTGATATTCCTTTAATATTCGTCAGATCCCCTTTTACAGCATAGAAAATCCCTATGTCCGCTGCTTTGGTTTCGTCAAATTCCGTAAATTCTTCAAGACTCATTTCGCCATTTGCATACCGCTGTTTATAAACTTTTAAATCTTCTTCCGACAGCGCATAATAAGAAAACGGAATCCAGTAGGTAGGCGGAGTATAATTTACTGCCGATGCTTTATACTCCATGACGCCGTGAAGGTTCTTGAATTCAGCCGGAATGGTTAAGCGCACTCCGGCCAGTTCAAGAGTCTTGATTTCCGGTTCTTCGGCCAGAGCGGACACGCTGAGCCCGCACAGAAGAATGGCCGTGAGCATGATACAAATGATCTGTTCCCCCCATTCTTTCCTGTTGCTTTCCCGTTTTTTCATCTTCGTTTTTCCTTTCCTGTTTTAAGTAATCGCTGATGAATCAGTGGTGTTTCCAATAGTTTAACACGATCGCAAAACAATTACAAGGTACCGTTATCCTTCATGATATACGTTCAGCTGGAGCCGCATTTTAAAGGGGTATCGGAAAAAAATTTGAAAACAAACGAAGATTTGCCGGGTTGATATTTCTGAGGCATGCTTTGATCCGTGCCGCGCCTATGGAACCATCTGCACCATCGCGCCGTGTTCTCTGTACCAGACCCTTGGCGAATCAGATTCCAGATACACCCTGTAGCTGTTTCCAATATCCAATGATCGCCAACGTCGTTTCCCGTTCCCCTGGTCATATCCGTTGCATTTCTTTCCACAGATTCCGCAGCGGCAAGAATCCTTCTTGGTTGGCCTCACCCTGACGATGAGCGTGGGATTGATTTCAGGGTATTCGATCTCCACATTTTCCACAACCATGCGGTTGACACCGACGATGA
>CADBLV010000005.1 GCA_902795555.1 uncultured Eubacteriales bacterium
AACACAGCGACCTGGGGTGTCCCTTTCATAACCTTCTCGCAGGCTTCGATGCCCATCAGGTTGGCGGGATTGTGCAGCGGTCCGAGGGGAAAGCAGTCACGGATTGCCTGCTTTGCTGCGTCGTTCACAATAACGGAAGCTGTAAACGCGTTGCCGCCGTGCAGCACCCGGTGTCCCACGGCGCCGATTTCGTCCGTGCTTTTGATCACGCCGACCTCCGGATCCTGCAGAATCTGCAGCATCAGCTGGGCCGCGGCTTCGTGATCCGGAATCTCCTGAACGATTTCCTTCTTTTTCTCGCCGGCGCTGTGCTTGAGCCTGCTGCCCTCGCTGCCGATCCGCTCAACCAGCCCTTTGGCCATCTCCTTTTCGCCGTCCATATCGATCAGCTGATACTTCAGGGAGGAGGAACCCGCGTTGACAACCAGAATCTTCATGTGCCTTCTAACTCCTTTGCGTGGTTTCTTACTTTTTAATTATACACGTTTTTGCTTGCGTTGCAAAGGGTGTTTTGGTAAAATCATCGTGAAAGAAGGTGAAAAAGCTTTGTCAGCGCGCATTCTGGGCATAGTCGCGGAATACGATCCCTTTCATCTGGGCCACGCGTATCACATGAGCGAAGCCAGAAAGCTTGTTCAGCCCGACGCGGTCTATGTGGCCCTCTCCCCCTGCTTCACGCAGCGCGGTTCCCTTTCCCTGCTCTCCCCCCACGATCGGGCCCTCTGCGCTCTTTCGTCCGGAGCGGACGCGGTCTTTGCCCTTCCCGTTCTCTGGACGGTGCGGGATGCGGAGCGTTATGCCCTGGGGGCGGTTTCCCTGCTGGCGGGGCTGGGAGCGACCCATCTGGCCTTCGGAGCGGAATCCCCGGATCTGGCTCTGCTGAAAAAAGCGGCCGACTTGCTGGAAGATCCCCCCGCCGCCTTCACTGGCGCTCTGAAGCATCTTCTTTCCCTGGGGAAGGGATATCCTGCCGCCCTGGCCGAAGCCGGAAAAAACCTGTTTTCCGAAGCGGAGGGGCTGCTCTCCTCCCCGAATAACACCCTTGCCATCTGTTATCTGCGGGCCATCCGTCGCCTGCGTCTTCCCCTGGTCCCCGTGGTCGTCCCCCGCAGGGGAGCCTATCGGGCTTCCTCGGTTCAGGCCTCCGCTCCCTCCGCCTCGGCGATTCGGGAAGCCCTTTGCCGGGGGGATTATTCGGCGCTGGAGGCGGTTCCAACCCAGTCGGCTGCCTGTCTTCGCGCCGCTTTCCTGGCCGGAAATGTTCCGGATCCGGAAATCTACAGTGCGCTGCTGCTCTCCGCTCTGCGAGCCATGCCGCAGGAAGGCTTCCGGTCGCTGCCGGATGCGGCGGAAGGACTCGGAGACGCGCTGTCCCGTCTGCGGAATACGGCCCTTTCCTTTCGGGAAATTGTCGAATCCTTAACCTCCCGGCGCTATGCTTCCTCCCGGATCTCCCGGCTCTGTGCGCTGGCGCTCCTCGGCGAGTCCGATGCGCATCTCCGTTCCCTGGCCCTGCCGCGGGAAACCTTGCTTCTGGGGCTCCGGCGGGATCTGAAGCTGACGGCGTCCTGGAAGGATCTGCCGGTTCGGGTCGTCCCCTCCGCCACGGACTGGGCAAAATCCGCTGACCCCCCGGAGCTTCTGTCCTGGAAGATTCGCTCCCTGTGCTGCCGTCGGGCCGCCACCGGACCCTTTTCGGAAAAAACGGTCGTCCTGTAATCGGACAGCCGTTTTCTTTCTTTAAGGTTCGGTCACCGGGATATATCCGGCCTGGGCCGCGCAGGCCTGGCCCTCTTTCCCCGTCAGCCATTCCGCAAACCGGATGGCGTTTTCGTCGTCCTCCCGGCAGATCGCGTAATAGCTGACCGTGAAAGGATAAGCGCCGGACCGCAGATTCTCCGGCGTGGGAGCAATCCCGTCCACAGCCAACACTTTCACGTCGCCGCTCTTGTAAAGCTCGTCCACATAATACAGATAGGAATATCCGATGGCCCCTTCGCTGTTGTCATAATTTCCGACCCGCTTCACCAGGTCGGACATGCCGCCGACAATGTCCGCCTCGTCCGCAGGGAAGATGGGCGCGCCCTGCATGACCATCTCTTCCATAGCTGTCTGGCTCCCGCTGCCGTGGGGCCGTTCAAAGGCGCGAATCGACTCGTCAAACCCGGGGGTGATCTCCTTCCATTCGGAAAGCTTCGCCTTCGGAGGCCAGGCATCTTCGTCTTCGACCGTATAGATATCCCGAATCTGCTGCACGGTGAGCCCTTCCGTCGGGTTGGCGCCGTTGACGATGAACACAAACGCGTCATAGCAGAACGGAATGATCCGAAGCGAAACGCCTTCCGTCTCAGCCAGGGCCAGCGCGTCGGCGTTGGGCATGGTCCCCAGATAGAGGTTCACCGGCGCGGTATCGTCCATCACGACGTTTTCGCTCGCGATCGTCACCATGGGATTCGGCGTTTTCCGAATCAGCCGCTCAATCGCGTTGGGAGACCGGGAAAAGTTGATAAATCCGTTCAGATCCTCCTCGGAAAGCCCAAGCCACTGCCGGGCCGCCTCCACGGCCATCGGCACGCACACGGTGGATCCGTCCATGCTCGGCCAGGTTCCCCAGCTGCGAATCCGGATGTTTTCGTCCTCCGGATAGGGGGTATCCTCTCCCAGAGCGAAGGCGGAGCGATCGGTCACAATCTGACGCCATTCCTCCCCGGGAAGCAGGGATTGATTGATCTGCGTCCAGGAATTGTTCTTGCCGTATTGGTCCGCGCCCGCGAATGTCATGCACGAAAGGGCCAGCATCATTGCGGCTGTCCAGATCAGGATTTTTTTCACCAGTCGTCATCTCCTCTGTTTTTGATGGTGATTGCTTCCCCGTTGTCTCCGGTATACCGGCTGTGATCATCCGGCTGCGCGAAGCCGATGGACAGATCATCCAGCCGGAATCCTTTCGGCAGGGAGATTCGCTCCAGGCTCACGCAGTTCTCGAAGGCATATTCTGCAATCTCCGTCACCGTGGGCGGCACGGTGATGCTGATCAGGTGCACGCATCCGGCAAAGGCCATCGATTCGATTTTCTTCAGCCCCATGGGCAGGGAGATCGTCCGCAGCTGCAGCCCCGGCTCGTCAAATTCCCACAGGTTTTCCACCGGACAGAACGCGCAGACGCCGATCGTCTCCGTGCCTTTGGGAACGTCATAGTGGGTCCGTCTGTCTCCGTAGGGATAGGCCAGCAGCTTCTTCCCGTCCGCGGAAAACAGCACGCCGTCCGTCTCTCTGAACCAGGGATTTTCCTTCGCGATCTCCCATTTCCCGATCCGGCAGTTCGTCATGTTCAGATAGAAGGAATTCCGCATCGTGGAGGGAATCGAAATCGTCCCGATCGTCATATATTTCAGGCTGAAAACGCCTTCCATGGCCTCCACGCCCTCCGGAATCACCAGCTCGTCCAGCGTCATCCAGGCCAGGGCGTCGTCCCCCATCAGGCGCAGGCTCCCCGGCAGGGTCACGGACTCAATCGGCTCGAAAATACCGCTCAGGGAGTAATCGTCATATTCGTCTCCCAGGGCATCGCTCATCTCGTCCATCACGCAGGCCATCACCTCGTCATAGGACAGCGCGACCATGCCGAATCGCTGGGCGGCGTAGGCCGGACCCATATAATAATAGGAAAGTCCCGTGGAGTTTTCGTTATCCTGCAGCACACCGAGGAATTCCACGCCCTCCTCAATGATCAGGCGAAAACCGTCCATGCGAACCAGCGGAACCGCTTCGGCCGCCTCCGCGGGAATGAATCCGCAGGCCGGCTGCCCGTCCGCTTCCGTCAGGATATACAGCCAGTCCCCTTCCCCCATCCAGAGCATCCGCACGGGGGCGCC
>CADBLV010000006.1 GCA_902795555.1 uncultured Eubacteriales bacterium
CCTCCATGAAGCCCATCTGCGGGCCGTGGTGGCGGTGGGCTGGACAGGCAGACAGCTGAAATCCAATAATCAGGTCTATTTTGTTGATTATGTTCCGCACGACTGGCTGTTCCCCCGGGTGAAGGCGGTCATTCATCACGGCGGCGCCGGCACCACCGCCGCCGGCCTCCGATACGGTAAACCCACGCTGGTCATCCCCTTCGCGGGCGATCAGCCCTTCTGGGGCTATCATGTCTATCAGGCGGGGTGCGGGCCGAAACCGGTTTCCTGCCAGAATGTCACCGTCCGACGGCTGACTTCCGCCATGATCGATCTCACCACGAAGCCCCGATATCGGGAGAAGGCGGAAGCCCTGGGTGCCCTGATCCGGACAGAAAACGGAACCCGAACCGCAGCCGACCTGATTGAACAGTATACGAAAAACGGGATCGCCCCCCGGTGATCCCGTTTTTCATATTGTCCGTAAACCGCTTCCGTTTCTGGAGACGGTTCCCTGCCGAAGCCGTTTTCACAGTCCCGAAGCAGTTTTCACGTTCCCGGAGGCGGTTCCATCGGTCACTTGCCCATCTTTTCCTTTGCCACCTCATAGGCCTTCTGCAGCTGGACATCGTGTTCCAGATCCGCGAAGGCATACATGCCGTTGTCCCCTTCCGGCAGCGGAACCTCGATGTCCGGCTCGATGCCGTTCTTATGGACGGCATAGCCGCTGGGCGTATAATACTGCGCAATCGTCATCTGGAATCCCGAGCCCTTGGTGCCGACATTCCAGACCCCCTGGATGATGCCCTTGCCGAAGCTCTTGACACCCACCACGGTGGCGCCTCCGCGATCCTTCAGCGCGCCGGTCAGAATCTCAGCGGAACTGGCGCTGTTTTCGTTCAGCAGGATCGTCACGGGAAGATCCACTTTTCCGTCCACGGTCTGATATTCCGAATGATCCTCAGCTCCGCCCCGATACACCAGATAGCACACCTCTCCGGCGTCCAGGAACAGATCGGCCACATATCTGGCCTGCTCCACCCATCCGCCGGGATTATCCCGCAGATCGATGATCAGGCTCTTCACGCCCTGCTTCACCAGGTCGTTCAGCGCGTCCTCAAACTCCTTTTCGCTCTGCCCCGCGAACTGATAAAACGCGATATAACCGACTTCCGCATCCAGCATCGTATGCTCAACCTGGTTCACGCTGATCGTCCGGCGGGTGATGGTTTTGACGATTTCCTCCCCGTCGCGGATAAAGGTCACATCCACGGCGGTGCCTTCATGGCCGCGCATGATGTCCACGGCATCCTGCAGATTGTCCGCCGTCACATACAGATCGTCCCCCACCTTGTAGAGGATATCGCCCCGCATGACGCCGGCTTCCAGGGCCGGGCTTCCGTCAAACACGCGGCTGATCGTGCAGATCTGGGTTTTATAGTTTGCACTGATCAGCACGCCGATCCCCACATAATTCCCTGCGTCGTCTTCCTCCATCTCCTGGAATTCCTCGGGATTATAATAGAAGGAATAAGGATCTTCCAGGCCGGACATCAGTCCCTTCGCGGCGTATTCCACCATCTTGTCCAGATCCGGATCGATATAGAAGTACGCTTCCGCCGCCTCATAGAGATCATACAGCTCGGAAAAGCGCAGATAGCGTTCATATTCCTCCCGGGTCAGGGTCACCGTGTCGCCCTGATCGGTCTGCTGCGTTCCGACAGAACTCGGGGCCGTCGTCGGCGTCTCCCGGGGAGCAAACATGGATTCCAGCCTGCCCATGGTCCCGGAGGCGCATCCGCTCAGCAGACAGAGCGCCAGCAGCGCACAGGCGATTTTCATGATTTTCTTCATCGTGCTGATCCTTCCTTCTGTGATAGATACCATGGCGTACCCCTCTTCATTCCGGCAGATTCAGAAGAATCCGGAAGAGACAGGCGTCCGGAAATTTCCGCAAATCGAGCCCCGTCATCCGCCTGATCTTTTCCAGCCGGTACAGCAGGGTGTTCCGATGTACAAACAGTTGCCGGGAGGTCATGGACAGGCTCAGATCGTTTTCAAAAAAGCATCGCACCGTCTCGATCATTTCCCGGTCTCCGGTCAGCTCTCCCGATGTTCCGAAATAATCGCTGCGAACCCGGTTGCGCACCTCGGGCGGAATCGCCTCGAGCAGCCGCTCCAGGGCCTGATCCCGAAATCGGAACACGGCTCCCGGCCGGTGAAAAACCTCGGCAAGCCGCAAAGCGCTTCGGGCCTCGTCATAGCTGTCCGCCAGGAATTCCCATCCGGCCTTGCTTTCCCCGATGCCGCACAGCGTGCTGATCCCGGCTTCCACTTCCAGGCTCTCCACGGCGGCCTCGGCATATTCCATGGCTTCTTCGCCTTCCGCGGAGCTCACGGTTTTGATCATCGCCACCGTGTCCGGCCGCATGGCCACCAGGCAGTCGTCCGCCTCCAGCGGCGCCACCGCCCGGAACAGATCCGCGAAAGACCCGTTCCAGCGTCCCCGGGCCAAAAAAACAGCGACACACCGCAGGGGACGGAAAGGAAGATTCAGCTTCCCGATGTCCGTCCGCAGGCCGGGCGTCTCCTTTCGCTCCATCCAGTTCCGAAGCAGGCCCTCCGTCGTGGTTTCCGCCCGCTCCCTCCGGGATTCTGTCAGGGCGGCAATCAGCTGCTCCCCTTCCGGCCCCTCCGGAAACGTCAGGCAGAGGTCGCCCACGGAAGCGTAAATCCGTTCCCCGTCCCGATAGGCTTCCCCGGGATGATCCGCCAGCCAGGAGCGGGCCTCCGGCGGCAGCGATGCCCCAGGCATCATCTTCACCGGAATGGATTCCTCCGCCACGTAGCTCCCTCCCCCTTTTTCCGACTGGACTCAAGTATATCACACATTGGGGGAATTGGAAAGAGGAAGGGACGCGTCAGGACTGTTTCCCGCTTTCTGTCTCCGTGTGCGATCGGCGTGATAAATCCTCCGGCGCGGAACCGGCGGGCGATCACTTTGCCCTGACCTGCGCCAGGAACAGCCAGGAGAAGGATCCGTTTTTTCATGTTGATGCCCCCAATCCAACATTAACCGATGCGTGATGTAACGCTGCTTTCAGGCTTTACGCCTCGATTTCATGATGTCCCGCCGCAATCAGTACCAAACCTTCAGGATGCTCTTTCCAATATCCAGCCAGGACACCGGCGCGGCCAGGCCGGACGCGTACGGCAGGAAGATCAGGAAGCCCGCCAGGGCCAGCAGGGCGAAGGCGACGGCAATCCGGGGCTTCATCTTTTCCGGCAGGCCCGGCCAGTCCTGAATGCACAGAACGATGGCCAGGATGATGAAGGGAACGCTGGCAAAATAATGGTAGATGTAGGTTCCCCGGGGCACAAGCACCCAGGGCAGATACTGAGCCAGGAGGCCGACAAACAGGAAAAGATACGGCAGCGGATTAAGATCGGGACGGCCGAAGGCCATACGGCGCAGCATGCCCGGACGGTCTCCGCCGGAGGCGATAAGCCCGAAGCGCAGCCGGGACAGCGCAGAGCGGCAGAGGCGAATCAGGCAGATCGCCAGCGCCGGCAGCGCGCCGTACCACACCACCGGATTTCCGAAGCAGAACAGGCTGTAGGAAACGTCCGTCGGATAAGGCAGATACTGTTTGGAAGCGAAATACATGGGCTTCCCGATGATGGGCCACTCCCACCAGGGGGAATAGAAGGGATGATCCATGCCCAGCCGCGGGGTGGCGTGATAATTCAGCATGCCGATCTGGGCTTTCCATACCGCGGCGATATACTGGCCGACATTCGTAATCTGTTTGTTATAGGCCATATAGGGCAGATAGCTGAGGAGATAGATCCCCGCCGGGACGGCCACGAAGAACAGCAGACACCAGGCGCAGAGCGTCAGGAAGCGCTTCCGCCAGGCCGCGATCACGGACACGCCGGCGCCTTCGGGCGCTGTCCCGTCCGCTTCCCGGAGGGCAGCATCCTTTCCGGCGGCATGCTCCGGCTCGTTCCGGAGGGCGCGGAAGGCATGGCCGAAGAAGAGCACGGCCAGTCCCGCTCCGGCGTAGAAGCCGATCCATTTGCTCGCGATGGCCAGGCCCATGAACAGGCCGCTGAGCCCCAGGGGCAGAAGCAGCCGGCGAAGCGGCGTTTTCAGGAAGTCCTTCTGCAGGAACCGGAGCATGAAGAAGAAGGCGAAAAGGATGAACAGAACGGGGAAGCTGTCGATCGTGGCAATCTGCGTCTGCGTCAGATGCTGACAGTCCAGGGCGAAAAGGGCGCAGGCCAGGGCCGCGGCCCAGGTTTTTTTCGTCAGCTGTTTGGCGAGCAGATAGATCCCCGGCAGCATGAGAATCCCGGCCAGGGCCCCCGCGAAGCGCCATCCGAAGGGCGTCATCCCGAAGATCAGCACGGAAAGGCTCATGAGCACCTTGCCCAGAGGCGGATGGCTGGTTTCATAGGGAACGCTGCCCTGGATAAACTCCCAGGCCGTGCGGGCATGATAGATTTCGTCAAAATAGGTGCTGTTCCACCAGGAGGGTTCCGCCGCGGAGGTGGCGGCAAGGCCGAAGAATCCCGGAAGGTTCTCCAGGGTGTCCTGCTCGTCCAGCAGGGCCTCCGGATCGGAATACAGCGGGGAATCCGGATCGCCGCCGGTTCGGGAAACCACCGTGGCGGGGATCCTTTCTCCGTCGCCGTTCCGGAAGATCACCTCGCACAGCTTCAGGCCGATCTGGTGGGCTGTGATCCGGAGATAGCGGCCGGAAAAATGCACCACGTTGGCGGTTTCGGAGAAATAGGTACGTCCTCCCTCCCCGTTCGCGACGGAGAGCGAGACGTATTTCCATTTGAAGCACTGGCCTTCCGCCATCTCCGCCCAGGTTTCATCCGACCAGGTCTCGCCGTCCTCGCTGGACGCCACGGAGAAATCATATCGGCTCACCTGGGCAAAATACAGCATCACGGCGTCTCCGTGATCCGGCCCCAGATCAAAGGTCACCTGCTCCTCGTAGGCGCTGGAAACCCAGGGATGCTGCGGGGCCTTGGTGCTGCCGAGGGTCGTGAGAGAAAGCACGGCAAAGGCCAGCGTAATCCCTGTAACGATCAGCGTGTCCCGCCGGTTCCATCGAAGGAAGGGATCCGGCAGCGGCAGCGGCGCCGCTTCCGCGATCTTCCCTTCCGGGATCGTCTTTGTACGTTCCGGCGCCGGAACGCCTTCCAGCACATCCGTCCCCAGGCGGACGGCATAGAGCGCGGCCAGGCAGTTCAGAACAGCCAGGATGTCCGCCGCAAGCACCGTGTCCGAAAGCAGATGGCCCGAGGCGGAACCCAGTCGGATGCTGTTGTCCAGCACGATGCCCTCGTTCACAAACACGGTGAAGGAAAACACGATCAGCAGCCCCAGCATCCTCCGGTCCTTCGATCGCGCGAAGGCGGCTCCCAGCAGGAGAAGCGCCGGAAAGAGATAGCGCTCATGCATCTTCGGGCCGAAGCAATAGATCAGGATCAGCAGAAGCGCGCCGAAGTAAGCCAGATGGCGGCTGTTTCCCGAGCGGATCAGAAGGCTCAGCACGATCCCGAAGGAAAAGGCCATGGCCCCGTAGCCCGTAAGGCTCCAGGAAGCGCCGAACACGGCGCAGGCCAGGAAGAACAGGGCGAAGGCGCCGCCCATGACCGTTTCCGCCCAGGGTAAATTCCTCTGCGGACGGCTTTGCGGCCGCTGCCACAGCGCGTAGCCGGCGGAAAGCGCGGAAAGCAACGCGCAGGGAAGCCATCCCGCCGTCGCGGAAAGGCCGGCCCAGTTTCCGCCCATGAGATAGGCAAAATTGGCTGTGTTCAGAACGGCATAGGGATAGGAGGAAAGGGTTTGCTGATAAAGCTCCGGAAGAAAGGACAGAGGCTGACGCAGCTGAAAGGGCAGCACGCAGAGCAGGCCCGTCCCCAGGGCCAGCGGCAGGGCCAGAAGGGCCCGTTTCCGGAGTTTCGGCCGCCTGACCAGGCAGATCGTCCATGCGCAGAGGCCCAGGGGCCCGAACATCAGAGCCTGGGGCTTGACGAGGACGGCCGCCACATACACAGGGAGCGCCAGATGCCATCGGTCCTCCGCGGCCAGCAGGCACACGGCGAGCATCAGCAGGCCCAGCACGCTGTCCATCTGGCCCCAGGCGGCGCTGTTCAGAATCGTGGCGGGATTGAACATCATCAGCGCCGCGAAGCCGAGGGCCGCGCGTTCGGGCACATCTTTGCGCCGGCGGATCAGCTCATACAGCAGCCAGCAGGCCCCCAGGTCGCAGAGATTCGGGAACAGGCGGTAAACAAGATTCAGCGTCGCCGGATCAGTCACGCCCTGAGTCAGAAGGGCGTTGAGGCCGAGCACCAGCAGATACAGCGGCGGATAATCGCAGAAGGAAGTTGTTTCATAGAATCGGGCCGGACCCACGGCCGCCATGGTGGCGCCCCAGGAGCGGAAGCACCCCACGTCCACGGCATATCCCTCGACGCGCACGGACAGGAAGACGCGCAGGGCCATGGAAAGCAGGAGCAGCGCCAGAAGGATCAGCCGGTCCCGGTTTCGGGAAAGGAAGCCCGAATCACGGGAATCGGCGGCTTTGCGGGGAATCGTCCCGGAGGGATCGCCTGAAAAGCCGGAACGGATTAGAAGCAAGCCCGCCGCGGCCCAGACCGCTCCG
>CADBLV010000007.1 GCA_902795555.1 uncultured Eubacteriales bacterium
ACTGGCCATAGGGATAGTCGATCTTCACGCTGTCATAGATGGTATACAGCGCATCGATGGCATCCCAGTCCAGCTGAGCGTTCTTGTATTCCAGGTTGTCGTTGCGGCCCCACCAGAAGTTGAAGGAAACGCCGTCCTTGGAATCTTCGAAGCCGTCCGGCCGGGAGAATCTGCCATTCTCCTCCACAGTGTACATTTCACCCTCGATGCCATACTGCATCAGATGATAGATTTCCGGATCATTCCGCATCAGGTCATACACCATCAGGGCCCGTTCCGGATGCTTGCTCTGGGCCGCGACAGCCATCGCGCCGTGGGTAATGTTCAGCGCGATCAGATTGTTCTGCTCTTCGCCGAACCAGATGTATTATAACCGACCGGCTCTGTTTTTGCAACATTTTTCTATTTTTTCCGTTTCAGGCATTTTCCCCGCTTTTCAGATTCGGATCACATCGCCCCGGCGGGCATATCGAACATCGGAACGGCTCAGAGCCGCCTCCCGGCGGGAAAGCTCTGCGTCCGTGCTTCCGGGATCATGATGGATAATCAGGAGCCGCTTCACCCCGCAGGCCTCCATCAGCCGGATTCCTTCCCCGGCGGTCGAATGGCCGAAGCCTTTCTTTCCGGGATATTCCGATTCCGTATACTGACCGTCGAACAGGAGGAGGTCCGCGCCCCGGACGAACGCCTCCGTCGCGCTTTCCCGCCGGCCGCTGTGTTCATAATCCGTCATGTAAACCAGGCTTTTCCCCCGGAAGGAAACCTTCAGGATCACGCAACCGTCCGGATGGCTGCCGGGCATTCCCTCAACCAGGACATCCCCCAGGGACAGGGGCAGCCGCAGCGGCTTCACGGAGACGTTCCCTGCGTAGCCGGAAAGCGCCAGAGGCCAGAACGGCGGCGAATACAGCCGGTTCAGCAGGCCGTTTGCGTCCTCCCCTTCCGGAACAGGCACATAAATCTGTGTTCCGGCCCCCTTCCGCACCAGGCGGGGATACATCCCCAGCCCAAGAAGATGATCCAGATGGAGATGGCTGAGCAGAATCACCGGATCCCGGGGAAATTCCGTCGGCGCGCCGACCAGCCCGCTTCCGCCGTCCAGAAACAGGGTTTCCTCCCCCGCCTGAACCAGATAGCAGGAGGTGGCTCCCCCGAATTCGTCAAAATCAGGTCCTTCCACGGCCATGGAGCCCCGGGCTCCCAGAACCGTCAGTTGAAAGATCTCCTCGCGCATCAGATGGCCTCCTGACATGAATGCCGTTTTATGAATCCCGACATGAATCCCGACATGAACAACGCCTGCGAATCCGCTTTTGATTTACAGCAGGGGGCTGCGCATGGTACAATAGGCTGATCCCGACAAGGTTTTCCCCGAGGAGGTCTCAATGCCCATGAAGCGATTTCGCCGCCTGATGTCCCTGCTGCTTTTCACGCTTTTTTTCGTTCCGGCGACATCGGCCTTTCCGATGCTGCCGGCGATGCCGGTTTTTTCCCCGGCCGTGGCCCGGGCGTCCTCCGTCTCCGGGCTGATCTTTCCTGCCCGGGGAACCGTCAACGCCGCCGGCGTAAACCTCCGCCGTTCCCCGCGTTCCGGCGCGGAACGGATGGCGAAGCTGAAGGAAAACACGGCCGTGACCGTCACCGGGGAAGCCGTCGACGACGCCGGAACCCTGTGGTATGCCGTTTCCTCCGCCTGGAAAACGGGATATATTCAGGCGGAATACCTCAGCGTGGCTGATGAAGCGCGCATTCTGGCCGCCGAAGCCTCCGGAGAAGCCGTGATGATGCGCCTGACGGTGTCCGCGGAATGTAAAGACACGGGCGGACTCGGAAAAACCTGGACCCACCTGTTTGAAATCAACGGTCTCAAGACGTCCGGAAAGGGACTGATTCTCACGCTGGCCCCGGATGTCCCCTTCTCCCTCTTTGTCCGCTCCAAAAGCAAAAGCGCCAGGGCCCAGGCCGCCGGCGAAGATCAGACACTGTATACGCCCAATGCTGCGGAAATCGCAAACGGGTTCACCGTCGTCCGGAGCGTCACCGCCGTCAATAAAAACGGCAGGGAAGCGGTGTGGACAGTGACGTTTACCTTCGAGCCCGTCGGTGCGCATCGGTAACGATCCTCAGTCTCCGGCCTGCCCCTTCCCCCGCGCGTCGGAGAATCGGAACGGATAGGTCTTGAAGGCAGGATCCTCCGGCGGCTGATTTCTGAAAAACGTCATCACGCCCTGGCTTCCCACAGAATCATACAGCGGGCGGAAATCGGTTTTATTCCCTTCCGGAATCATCATCACATAGCTGGAACGGATCTCCTTCACCCGGCCGGCGATATGCCGGAGGGCCAGGTTCCGATCCGGATAGGAAACGGTTTCAAAAAAGAAAAATCCACAGTCATTCCAGAATTTCCGCGCAACCAGGATGTCCGATTTGGGTCGGGAGGGATCCAGGCCGCAGGCTGTTCCGAAATGAACAACAATCCCGCGTTTCGCCAGGGCGTCCATCATCGGTCTGGCTGTCGCGGTCAGATAGGCCGTGTGCCGGTCTGTATAGCGGGGCATCGCACTGACGGTTCGATACAGGTCGTTCACCGCCGTGCCGACAAGGCGGCAGAATTCCTCCGGTGTTCCGGAAAAATCCCGGATGAACCGGTTCACCGCCTCGCTCATCCGGGCATAGAGCTCCTTCCGGGTTTCTGCCTGCAGCTTTGCGATTTCCTCCGCGTTGCGGGCCACCGCGCGGCCGGAGAAATCGAAATACTGCCACAGCTGTCTGCATTCCCACCCACCGATCATCGAAATCACCTTTATTTGATCACATTCTCCTGAATCCAGCAATCCGCGAGGCTCGGCCACACCGCCGCCTCCCGGACCGGAATATGCTGAAACTGCATCTTCGGCGGATCCTCCGGATGCAGGAAGGGAGCGAACCACCCTTCTATAGCGGGCGGCAGGGTGACCTTTCCGGCCTTGACCGCCTCGGCGGTTTTCCAGTTCTGCTCCTGCGTATAAGGCTCGCCCAGCTCCCCCTTTGCCCAGACCTCGTTGGACAAAGACAGCCCATGCTGCCCCTTCGGGAACACATGATGCGCAAAAGGAATGCCGGCCGCTTTCAGGGCTTCGGCCATCAGATAGCTGTTTTCCACGGGCACCGATTCATCCGTTGCCGTCTGCCAGAGGAAGATCGGCGGCGTCTGCGCGTTCACCTGCTTCTCCAGGCTCATTTCCTCGATTTCCTCGGGGGAGGCGTCCGCGCCGAGCAGAGCGACAAAGGATTCCCGATGAGCAAAAGGACCGGAGGTGATCACCGGATAGGACAGAATCGCGCCGTCCGGCCGGTTGGAAATCTCCGCGTAATCCGGATTTCCGTCGGAAACCCGGTCCCAGAACACGCAAAGCGAACCGCACAGGTGTCCGCCGGCGGAAAAGCCGATGAGCACCACTCCCTCCGGATCGATCCGCCAGGCATCGGCGTTCTTCCGAAGCACCCGCACCATGCGGGAAAGATCCATCAGGGGCTGCTTCTTCAGGGGCACAACATCGGCGCAGTTGGCCGTATAGGTCCCGACCGCGGCGTGATATCCCTTCTCGTAGAAGCACTGGGCCACGATGCCCGCCTCCGAGGGGGAGACATATCGATAAGCCCCGCCGGGAATCACCAGGACGCAGGGGCGGCGCTCTTCGCCGGGGTGCAGATAAAGCCGAAGGTTCGGCTGAAAGCCGAATGCGGCAGGCCAGGTATATTCCCCTTCCTGCCAGATGTTCACCCGCACAGGGCTGTCGCAGGCTGCATCCGTCATTTTCCGGCTCCCTCCGCGGGCACAAAGGCAGTCCCGTCAATGCCTTCGTCCTCGTCCCGCCAGCAGAGATTGCCTTCGTCGTCGAAGGTAAACTCAGCGTTCACCTCGTCGTTTTCCGTCTCTGAGGAGAGCAGATCGCCGCCGGCGCTTAAGGTCTGCCGGCTTTTGACGCCGTATCCGTAGAGCGCTTCGTTATCCTCGTCATAATTCCCGTTCAGCGTCCAGGAAACCTTCTCTGTCGCGCCGGTCGTCCAGGTGATCGTAATGTCGAAATACTCTTCCAGTTTGACGATCTCAATCACGATCGTCTGCTCCGTGTCCTCCGGAAGCTCGAAGGCGCCGGACAGGGTCTCGGGCGTCGCAGTCCAAAGGCCCACAAAACGATCTCCCGTCACCTCCGCGCCGGCGGCGCAAACCCACAGCGCCGTAAACAGCGCCAGCGTTAAAGCAATGATTTTTTTCATGCCAGTTCCCTTCCTTCTGATGGATTCTTCTTCCTGTCCACTTTATCATAATTTGCCCCATTCTTCAAGACTTCATTGTTTTTCCTTGTCATTTATTCCCGAAATCGGTATAATAACTCCAGCAATGTGCAAAGGAGGAATGGATATGATCCCATCCCGCTTTCTGTTAGGTGTTGATTCCGACGGCACCGCCTTCGACAGCGTCAATCCCAAGCATCTGGAAGCGTTTATCCCCGCGGCGCTTGAAATCTGGAGCATGGACGGGGAGGTTTCCGAAAAATTCATCGAGATTTACAAAGAGATCAATCTTTTTTCCAACCTGAGAGGCACCAATCGTTTTCCCGCCCTGTTGGAAACCTTTGAGCGGCTGGAGCAATGCTTCCCGGAGGTTCCGGATCTGCCCGACCTTCAGCCTCTGCGGAATTTTGTGGCCGGCGCCTCCCGATATTCCACTTCTTCCCTGCAGGAATGGATGACGAAGCATCCCAGCTCCGAGCTGAGCAGGGTGCTGGCCTGGTCCATCCGCTCAAACGTGCTGATTGCCCGCGCCTGCGAGGGGCTGATGCCCTATGACGGCGTGAAGGACGCCCTGAAGGCCGCCGGGAAAAGCGCCGCTGTGGCCGTCATTTCCGCGGCCAGCCGGGAAGAATTGGAAAAAGACTGGGTGTTCGGCGGCCTCATGCGGCATGTTGACATCCTGATGGGCCAGGAGGACGGCCCGAAGGCGGAACAGCTGAAAAAGGCCATGACCCTGAGCGGCGCCACGCAGGCGCTGATGGTCGGAGATGCCAATCAGGATCTCGTCGCCGCCCGGGAGGCTGACATCCGGTTCTATCCGATCATCCCCGGAAAGGAAGCGGAATGCTGGCGGCAGTTCCGGGAGGATGTGCTTCCCCTGTTTCTGGAAGGAAAATACGGCCCGGCGCAGGAAGCTGAATACACCGCCTGCCTTCAGGAAGCCGTGCGGCAGGGAAACAGCCCGGCGGAGGAAGGCACATGACCAGACGATCGCGTCGAATGATTCTGTCTGCCCTGGTCGCGGCCCTGCTGGCGGTTCTGCCGGTTTTTTCGCTGTCGCCCCTGCTGAGCAGCTTCGCCGCAGCGGAGCCGATCAGAGACTGTCACAGGGTGACCAACACCTATCGGGACACTAGGGCCGCCAATGGCTCCGTCGTCCGGCTGTGGCAGGCTGAAACCGCCCTGGATTCCGTTTCGGAAGAAGTAAACAGCCTCGCAAAGGCTTTCGCGGAGGAAATGGGCGCCGATCTGCCCGCCGCCGCCAACAACACCAACGGCAGCAGCCGCCTGGATGTGGAAATCCGATACAGCCGGACCGGCCTCAGCTGGCTTTCCTTCCTGATTCAGGCCCGCACCAGCTATCACAGGGATCTGACATCTCAGCAGTTTACCACCCGGACCTATAACATGGAAACCGGGCAGCGCATTACGCTGACAGACATTTTCGGAGATGACGTGGACGCCTGGAACCTGCTGGAGGAGCGGGTGCGGGAGACGCTGAGCAGCTACTGGCCGGACGAGGAACCCGATCCCGCCAGGCTGAATGCCCTGTGCACCCCGGGGGCCCTGGCCGAGGCGGAATTCACCCTGCACGGCATGAGTCTGGTGCTGCATTATCCTGCCTCCGCGCTGTATGAAGGACATCAGACCCTGATGGAGGTTCCCCTGTATTATCCGGAGATTCGGGAATATATGACGCCGGAAGCGGACCGGGAAACCGACAACCTGCAGTATTATAAAACCTGTGCCCTCACCTTTGATGACGGCCCCGTGAACACGAACACGGCCAATGTCCTCACCTCCCTGATGGAGGCCGGCGCCCGGGGCACCTTCTTCGCCATCGGGAACCGGATGGAGGAATACTACTGGCTGATCCAGCGCGAGCACGACGAAGGTCACGCCGTGGCCAGCCACAACTGGCATCACGGAGACGTCCGGGATGTGTCCGCATCGCAGCTGGCCGCCATGCCGGCCAAGGTCAACGCCGCCCTGAACAAAGTCATCGGCATCCCGGTTCGATACAACCGGGTTCCGGGAGGGCTGTATCCCAAAATGGTCAGTGCCGGCGTAGACTGGGCGCTGATCCAGTGGAGCCTGGACACCTATGACTGGCGGGGCATCAGTTCAGCCGCCGTCATGAGCAAGGTGCGCAACAAGCTTCAGGACGGAGATATCATCCTCTGCCACGACATCAAGCCCAACACGGCCGAATCCGCCAAACGGATTGCCCGATATGCCGAGGAATCGGGATATCTGCTGCTGACCATTGATGAGCTCTTCGCCAAGGACGGCGTCAAGCTGGAATCCGGATCCGTTTACTATCGCTGCACCGAAGGAGATACTTCCAAGCGGAGTGATCCGTAATCTCCGCCGCAATCCCCTTTTCGCTTTGCTGCGGAAGGCATCGGTGAGGGTCGACAGCGCAGGAATTGCGAATGATTTCACGAAGGTTTCAAAGAAGGCGCCGCCGGAATTTTCCGGCGGCGCCTTGTGATGAATCCGCGTTGTTTATGCCGTTCTCCGAGCCGGCCTCCGTCTCAGGCGCCGGCTCGCTTTTGTGCTTACTGGGCTACCGCGTCCAGCATCTGGAGAGTCACCTGGATGTCCAGATCTTTGCCGGTGGTAGAGATCATGCCCTGAGCGGCATCCTCGACCTGATCGGGCCGCCAGATCTTCAGGTTGACGGTGTCGCCTTCCTTCAGCTGCTGCAGAATCCCGGAGAGATCCTCAAAGGTCGGAGTCACGGTGCCGTTCGCTTCCATAATCACGTCTCCGGCCAGCATGCCCGCCTTCTCGGCAGGGCTGTTTTCTTCCACAGACAGTACATACACGCCGTTGGGCAGGATGCCGTTGGTCATGGAGGCGCCGTTGAAGGTCGTCACGGAGACGCCCAGGCGGGGTTTCCCGACCATGCTGTTCTTCGAGCTGTCCGTTTCTTCCGCGCTGCCTTCCGTCTTCACTTCCGGAACTTCGGCGTTCAGCGCCTGCTCGATCACATCCTTCACCTCGTTGATCGGGATGGCCAGACCGATGTTCTCGATTCCCAGGGAATTCATGGACGAACGGGTGCCGCTGTACTTCATGTTCGGAATCCCGACCAGCTGCCCTGCCGTGTTAAACATGCCGCCGCCGCTGTTGCCGTTGTTAATGGCCGCGTCGGTCTGGATCATCTTGTTCACCCGCTTAACCTTCCGGCCGTAGGCGTCGACGGTGGTACCCTGAGAGGATACCTCCCGATCCAGAGCGGAGATAATGCCCGCGGTCACCGTGCCGGTCATGATCGTTCCTTCGCCGTTGCCGGGATTCCCGATGCAGATGGCCCAGTCGCCGACGACCAGCTGGTCGCTGTCGCCCAGCTCAACGGGATCCAGGGGCAGTCCCGGCACATAGAGCACGGCCACGTCCTTTGATTCATCGCTGGCCGCCACCGTCGCGTCATACAGAGTCGCTTCGTCGTCTTCGTCCCGCAGAACGGACACCTTCAGGCTGCTGGCATTGTCCACCACATGATAGTTGGTCACCACATATTCCTTCGCCACCACGACGCCGGAACCGCTGCCGCTCTGAACTTCCCTGGGCGTGTTCTGGCTTCCGTTGCCCCGGCCGTTCCGGCCGTTGCCGTTTCCATAGCCGTATCCGTAGCCGTAGCCGCCGCCGAAGAAGTAATCCCAGGGGTTGCTGTAGTAATCATTGCTTCCGCCGTTGAAATAACTCACCAGCTGATAATTGTTGATGCCGACGACGCTGTCCCGGACCTTTGCCACCGCTTCGGTAAAGGGCGAGGTGAGCACCACCGTTTCCGCGCTTGCCGTTCCCGGATTCCGGAAAGCCGCAAACGCTGTGACTGCGAGCGCACAAACCAGCGCCAGCGCGATGTATCCCAACACATGTTTTCTGAAAGTACCTGTCATTTCAATCAACCTCCTTTCGGTTTCAGCCGTAGTATATCCCCCGATTTTGACAGGATTATGAACGCCATGTTAACAATTTATCTTTTTTTCACATCTGTTCTTCGGATCCCCTCCGGCTCTCTCAGAGCCGAATCGATCCGCCGAAAGCGATCCTGTAATCGGCTTTGCTCATCTGATCGGCTCCGGATTGCAAAGGAATTCCCCTGCCCAGTAAATCTCTCCGGCGATGGTTTCGATCTGCTTTCCCTCAAAGAAGAAGCAAACCCGGCTGAGGCGGCAGTTCATGGCCACCGTGTTGACCATGCTGTAGCACAGCTGCGCCTCCCTTTCCTTTCCCCAGGCCTGAATTTCCGATCGGAATCCCTCCGAGAGATTGATCAGCAGCGTATCGCCCACGGCGGCAATCCCCAGCACATCGTCCTCCCGCAGGGCAGGCGGCATCACAGCCTCCAGTCCCTGGTTCCGCTCCCGCTCCGTCGGGCCGGCCATCAGCTCCGCCAGCAGTGCCCGGGGAGTTCCTGTCCGCTGTCTGTCCATGGGGCGCTGGCAGGCTGTCAGATAGCCGTCCCGGGAAAAATACACCGTCGCGTTTCCCATGAGCCAGCTTTGAAACATGTTCCGCCGCAGAAGCCCGCCCAGGGCTGTCACGCTGCCGGGGGTTCCGTTCAGCTCGGTGATCGGGGTGTCGTTCACCCGGAAGCTCACCGCGCTCACGCCCGGCATGAAGGTGGTCAGCGTCATGGTCACCGCCGCCGCCAGGCACGGCAGATCCGTCTGCCAGGCTTCCAGCAGGGTTTCCACCTCTTTCCTGAAGGACAGGGTAATCAGCCGCCCGCCCTTCTCCAGTTCGCTGGTCAGGGGTTCATACACCATGTAATCCGCCAGATCCGGCAGATTCGCGTCTCCCGTCTTGTTTTTCCGAACGTCTCCGATGGCCCGCAAAAGCCCCATGGCCAGCTGCTCCGGCGTCTGGCCCGGGAAGGTCAGGATCCGGTTTTCACATATGATGCCCACCCCGTCCGTCAGGGGATCGTAAAGGGTTGCCATGGCGTTCAGGGGCGTCAGGGAGGCATCCTGTCCCAGAGGCGTTCGCCGGGCTTCCATCTGTTCCCACAACACCGGCAGGTTTTCGTCCGGATGAGCCGTCAGGCTGCCCATGGGCAGAATGCTGCTGACGTCCAGTCCGACGCTCATGTCCGCCGAAAGCACGTTGACAAAGCTGATCTCGTCCAGCGAGCAGAGCGTGGAAGCCAGCCCCACGCACATCGTATAAAAATCGGAAGAAGACAGCTGCAGGGCGCCGGTCCCCAGATTCACCGTGCAGATACTGCCGCTGATCTCCACAGGTTCATATCCGTAGAGCGTAATCGGGCGCCCCTCCGTCCAGGGAATCACTTCCGCGTCCTCCGGGGTGTTCAGGAAGATGGTCACAAGGCTTGTCACCAGATCGTGAAGCTCCGCGGCCTCCAGCGTCACTTCCCGCGGAATCAGCTGCATCCCGTTGGCCGCACGCAGATACAGCGTGGCCGTCCGTCTCTGTCCCACAACCCCGTCGCCGTCCGGTGCCGTCCAGGAAACCTGCGGCAGGGGAAGGGTGGGAGCGGGATTCTTTTCGACCTCCCGGTTTCGGCCGCAGCCGCTCAGGAAAGCCAGCATGATCATCGTCATCCCCAGCGCCGCAATCCTTCGAAATCGCCTGTTCATCCGCTCACGCTCCCTTCCGGGGCAGCCGGACGGTAAATTCCGACCCTTCGCCCATGCTGGATTCCACCGTCACCGTTCCGCCGTGCAGCGTCACCAGCTGACGCACGATGCTCAGCCCCAGCCCGGTTCCCCCGGTTTCACGGCTCCGGGCCTTATCCACCCGATAGAAGCGCTCAAACACATGATCCCGATCCTCCTCGGGAATGCCAACGCCGTTGTCACGCACCCGCCACACCAGATCCTCCCCGTCCAGATGCAGCGAAACCTGAATGATTCCGCCGTCGGGGGTGTATTTGATGGCGTTGTCCGTCAGATTATACAGGACCTGATGCAGCCGGCCCCGATCGCCCATCATGGTCAGACCTTTTTCAATCTCTCCCGTCAGCTGCTGATTCCGCTTCTCCGCCGCCGGATGCAGCAGGCGCAGAATTTCCTCCGTCAGTGCGGAGAGATCCACCGTTTCCTTCTTCAGGCCCTGCGCTGCGTCGTCCGTCCGTGTCAGCGTCAGAAGATCGGTGATGATCCCCGTGAGACGGTCGATTTCGTGGTTCATGTCCTCCATGAATTCCTGCTGCAGCTCCCGGGGCATGTCCGGCTGATACATCATGGTTTCCAGCATGATCTTCATCGTGGCCAGCGGCGTTTTCAGCTCATGGCTGGCGTTGGAAACGAACTGATTTCGGGTCTGATCCAGGCTTTCCAGCTGTCCCGCCATGGTGTTGTAGGCTTCCGCCAGCTCGCGCATCTCCCGGCTGCCCCGAACCGGCGCGCGCACGCTCAGATCGCCCTTGCCCATCCGGCCCATGGTCCGGCTCAGATCGGTGATCGGCTTGGTAACGACCTGGCTGATAATCAGCGCCAGGCCCAGCGCTCCCAGGGCGATGATTAAAAACACGGTGACCAGCTGCCATTGCACGGAATTCAGAGAATCCATCAGTCCCTGAATCCGGCTGACATACAGAATCACGCCCAGGAGCTTCCCTCCGGAGCGAACCGCCCTGGCGCAATAGGCCACATATTCCGCGCCGGTCTCCCCGCTCATGGCTTCCACGGTTTCCCTTCCGGGGGTATAAATGCCGTAGGCCTGGATATTTCCGCCCGTCAGCACCTGCAGCACTTCCTCCAGGTTCAGCCGCCGTCCGCACAGGGCGCCGAAGGTATCCAGCTGCACCTTCCCGTCCGTGTCCAGAAACATCAGCCGCCCGCCCATGGCGTCCGCGTTGGTCCTCAGGGTTCGGTTCAGATTGTCGACAGACAGTTCCTCCAGATCCGGAATCAGCGCCTCCGCCACCCGTTCCGTCATCTGATAATCTTCCCGCGTCCGCTGGTCAAACAGAAAGTCCCGAACCAGATCCGTCAGATTCGTGGCCGCCACGAAAAACGACGCGCCGACAACGACAAAAAAGGCCAGCAGGATTTTCCACCTGATGCTGGCCCTGGAAAAGCGGTTCTTAGTCCTGGTCCGTGAAATAATAACCCACTCCCCATTTGGTGAAGATGAACTCCGGTTTCGAGGTATCCCGTTCAATCTTCTCCCGCAGGCGCCGGATATGCACGTCCACTGTCCGCGCGTCGCCCGCGTAATCGTATTTCCAGACGTTTTCCAGCATTTGCTCCCTGCTGAAAACCGTCCCACGATTGGTCACAAACATCTGCAGCAGGTCAAATTCCTTGGCCGTCAGCTTCACATCCCGGCCGCCCAGGGTGACGCTGCGTTTCACAAGGTTAACCTCCATGTCGTGTACGCGCACCACGCGCTGCTCCTGCTGATTCATGGCGCCTGAAACCCGGCGCAGGATCGTCTTGATTCGGGCCTTCACCTCAAGGATATTGAAAGGCTTGGTCATATAATCGTCCGCGCCGTATTCCAGTCCGAGGATCTTGTCCATATCCTCGCCCTTGGCCGTCAGCATGATAATCGGGATATCGCTTTGTTCCCGAATCCGCTGGCACACAGCGATTCCGTCCATTTTGGGCAGCATCACGTCCAGCAGAATCAGGTCGAAGCACCCGGTTTCGAATTTATCCAGCGCCTCCTCGCCGTCCATGGCCGTGTCCGTCTCATAGCCTTCCTGCTCCAGCGTCTACTTGAGGCCTTTCAGAATCAAAGGCTCGTCATCCACCAGCAGAATTCTTCTACCCACGCGTAAACACCCTTTCGGTTCTCAATCTGTCTTTTCTTACGGATCGTAGCTCACGCTGCGGTTCTGCTTGGTGTCCATCATGATAATCAGGGTCTTGCCCCGGAGCATCGGCATCTCGTATCCGTCGGGTCCGTAGAACACCGTGCGGTCCAGGATGCTGTCGCGCCGCCAGACGCCTTGGTAATGCTTGCCGCCCATGAAGAAATCGGCATTCCCGTCGCCCTTGTTCTTGATGATCTTGCCGTCCACCCGGATGTCATCCATCTTCGCGGGCACAAACTGGGTTCCCTGCCCGTTCCAGTCGATCGTCACATACTGGACTATCACATTGGTGAAGGTGATCGGGTTTCCGTGGTTGATTTCAAAGGTGAAGGTACCCTCTCCGGACTTGTCACGGGCCACCAGCTTCGGATTTTCCAGCGTCAGCTCGTCATACAGGGCCGCGGCATTCGGATCGTCCTTCAGATAGACATAGCGCTCATAGACATTGTTTTCCGGATCGTATTCCAGGCGGCTGTTGTTCACAGCCTGCTTCCAGTCCACATAGATGAAGGAAGCATCGTCCCCGGGCAGGTTGGGATCGATCGCGTCCACGAACACATAATTGTGGTTGGCAACCTCCCAGTCCTTCGGGCACACTTCCTCGACGATCTCCGCCAGACGGTATCCGGCGTTGTTCGGGGAGTCAATCTGCGTTTTGTTGACGCGGAAATGCTTGTCCCCCGCCCGATAGGGCTTCGTCTTTCCGTCCGTGCCGTTATACAGGATGCCCACGGTGTTCAGCTTCTTGCTCATCCAGGTGCCCGGCCGGGCCTTCGCCAGAGCGGAAATCAGCGGGTCCACGTTCAGGTCCTGCTTGCCGTGGAAGAAATAAGGACAGTTCCACTCAGCCTGGATGCCCAGGTGATGCGTACGGATGCTCCGCAGCGGCCCGACGATTTCCGGATATACGTTGTTGTAAACAGCGGTGTGCCGGGTGATACCGTCGCTGCTCAGCATCGTCTCATACATGATATCGCAGTAGGAAGCGTACCACGGCGCATTCTGGCCGATGCCGCCGTTCGGGTTTGAAATCTGAACAAGCACGGGATAATACTTTCCCGTCTTCACCATGCCGCCGAAGGTCTCCGGCAGCTTCAGCGTCGCGGCCAGCTCCGCGATGCTCTCCCCTGTCGTGGGGCTGATCCCGGGCTCAATGGGGTTGTCTCCGGTTCTGTGAATATTGATTCCGCGTTTTTCGGTTCCGTTGATCATCACCTTGCCGGTTTCCACCGCGCAGGCCGTGCTCATCAGCAGCGCAAAGGCCAGCAGAAGGCTCCAAATTCGTTTCAAACCATTTCATCTCCCATACAAGAATTTTAACATTCCCGGAAGGAATCTGAAAAGATTCTACCATAAAGAGTCATGCCCTGTCAAATACTCTGTCGGATTTTTTTACATTTTCATAACAAAATAAGTCATTTTTGTGCGGGCAGATCCTCGCCGCGGATGTACTTTCCCAGCGGCGCGTAAATCAGCATGGCGATGATTTCCGTCACAATCAGCTCCGCCAGCATGTACCAGCCGTTATACAGGAAGGAATACAGCCAGGGACTGGTCATCGTCATATTCATAAAGGTTTCCGGCATCCAGCCGCCCCAGATCCACACGCCGGTAATCAGATGGCAGAGAAACCGCAGCGTAAAGGTCACCGCGATGCCCACGGCCATGGCCGCCCGGGTGCGCCCCATGATGTTGTCAAAGATCCCGGACAGGCCGATCACGGTATAGGCAATGATGTAATCCAGGAAAATGACGCCCACCGCCGTCGCAAACGTCGTCGCATATCCCACGTTGTCCAGCCCCAGCATCAGCTGAATCAGGCTGTACACAAAGGCGGTGAGGGTGCCCCATTTCCATCCCCACCGATGGCTGATAATCACCAGGGGCAGCATGCTGGCAATCGTGACGCCGCCGCCGAAGGGCAGGTCGATTTTCAGAATTCTCAGAATGGTTCCCAGCGCGATAAAAATCGCGCTCTCCGTCATGCTCCGGGTTAATCTCCTGTTCATGGTTCATTTCCTTCCTTTCACGGATGATTTAAACGCATAAAAAATCCACATCCCTTTCGGCATGTGGGAAACGAAGGCGGAAAAAGGATCCGCGCCGCTTCCCTACGGTAGGATTACCTACACAGGTTCGAAGGGTCGGGCTCCTCGCCCTCTCAGCCGCCCCGCGGCACCCCCAGCGAAATCTGTTCCGAATCGGAACGAAGCCATTATATCACCGTCGCCCGGTTTGTCAAGTCTTCGGCTGCACGGAAAAGAGCCACCCGTCTGGATGGCTCTTTTCCGTGTGGAGCATAGGAGATTCGAACTCCTGACCCCAACACTGCCAGTGTTGTGCGCTACCAACTGCGCTAATGCCCCGAACAGGAGTTATCATAGCACAAGCTGGCAGGTTTGTAAAGCACTTTTTTGCCGTTTTCGGAAATTTTCATCTCCGGCGCTGTCGTCGTCCGTGATTTTGCCTTATTCATCGGCCTCGATGGAATCCTTTGCGCGCACGGTAACCACCCGGTCATAGCAGGCAAAGATCCCGTCCACCCGGGCCTTGTCGGGGGCCGGGGTGAGAAGGCTCACCAGGGGCACGATCACCATGCCGGCCAGCATGCAGAAGGCGCCGGCATTGATGGGGCTCTGCAGGAATGCGGGGAAAAGCTGCTTCGCGGTCACATTCAGAATCATCACGATCGTGGAAAACATCACATTCACCATGCAGGCCGCTTTCGTCGTGCGCTTCCAGTAGAGGCCGTAGAGGAAAGGCGCCAGGAACGCGCCGGCCAGGGCGCCCCAGGAAATTCCCATCATCTGGGCGATAAACGCGCTCCCGGACTGATACTGGAAGATGGCAATCACCGCGGAAATCGCGATGAACACCGCAATCAGCACCCGCATCAGCTTCAGCTGGGTCTTTTCTTTCATTTCCTTCTTCCGCACGTTTTTCAGGAAGTCCAGCGTCAGCGTGGAAGAGGAGGTGAGCACCAGGGAAGACAGGGTGGACATGGATGCGCTCAGCACCAGCACCACCACCACAGCGATCAGGAAGGGGCTCAGATTGGACAGCATCGCGGGCACGATGGCGTCATATCCCTGCTTCGCCACGTCCACCTGATCGGAGAACAGCCGGCCGAAGCCGCCCAGGAAATAGCATCCGCCGGCGATGATCGTGGCGAAAACCGTGGAAACGATCATGCCCTTGGTGATGGCCTTTTCGCTCTTGATGGCGTAGAATTTCTGAATCATCTGAGGCAGGCCCCAGGTTCCCAGGCTGGTGAGGATCATCACGCCGAACAGGTTCCAGGGATCCGGCCCGAAGAAGGAATTGAAAATGCCGGGGACCGTGCCGTTGCCGATGGTTTCATCGGTGGCGGCGGACAGCCCGCTGAGGGAGGCCATGAAGCCGCCCTTGCTGCTG
>CADBLV010000008.1 GCA_902795555.1 uncultured Eubacteriales bacterium
AAAAAGAAACGCGGGGACGTCCTTTGTGCGTCTAAAAACAAGCTGAAAATAATGCTGTTTTAATACTGCTGTTTGGAGGGGTTCAGCCATGAGCAAACGTTATACCTGGATGCTGGTTCTGGGGGTAATCCTGATGCTGATTGTTTGTCCGGTGAAGGCAGATGAACCGGCAAGTATCGAGGAAATCATCTCGTACGCTCGCACCGGCATGACTGATAGGGTTCTTCCCTCGAATTATAATGCGAACCATCAGGTCAACGCTGATGCTCTGAAAACCGGAACCTCTGTTCAGATCACGAAAGCGCAGCTGAAATGTTATAAGGACGATACCAAGTAAACACTGGAAGCCACAGTTCCGATTGCTCTTCAGAATACCACGCTCTGGCTGTTTGACGATGTGACGCTGATCCAGGAAGCGGATTCGGGAAATATTGTATGGAACGAAAACAGCAGAACCGTCACGCTGGGTTCGTCAGGTTACAGAGTTTCAGGAGCAAAAGCATCCATCAGTGAACTGTCCGGACAGAAGGTCTTTCTCCAGATGCAAGACGGGACGATCCATACTTTTGTCTGCGATTCTGTTTCGGGAAATACGCTGAGAATCGGCGGCAATGAGACACGGAACCATCCTGCCTGCTATATCAAGGCGTTCGATATTGATGAATCCCCTGAAAATTCGAACTGGCACAAGAAGATTGACAAAGAAGTAGAGGTTGGGATATTAAAGCGACAGCTGAAGGTGATTTGTCCATCGAATGCAAAGCAAAAGGTGGGTTTAACTGGAGTGACCTCTGTTACGAGGTCAATGTCAAGAAATTCACCATCAATTTGGATCTGGATAAAATCACCGTGGACTATGAAACTCACGACAGAGGGGTGGAACTGAAACTCGGTCATTTTGAAATTGAGATCGTCCCCGGAATTGTGGGGATCGATGTTACTCCCGCCTTGTTTGTCAAGGGAAAAGCGGGTGGATCGGTTACTTTTGACGCAGAGGTAGAAGAAGGTTTCAGTTGTGTTGTTTCCTATTTCCCCTGGCTCGGAATTCCGATTATTGTTCCCCACGATTTTCAGCGGCTCGGGAATTCACAGGACTTCAATTTCGACAACTCCACAATCGAGGGAGAGCTCTATGCAGGAATTTGCTGGGGGCCCAGCCTGTCTTTGCTGGAGGGCGTAATCGAATTAGGCTGCGTGTATGAAGCCGGGGTTGTCTTATTTGGCTTTATCCAGCAGGGTCCATGGGATGACGGAAACCATTATCGGTGGCATGCCTGCGAAGACAACCAATGCCTGCAGGGGAATATCCATAAGCAGATCGGCCCGTTCTCCGTGGAAGCATCTGCCCTGCATGCGGTGACCGTAACCCTTTATGATTTCGGGCCTGTAAAGAAATACGATCCGTTTTTATATTTCTATACTTCCAGAACGTTTGGTGACAGCGGACGTGGAGATACAGAAGAGAAAGGGTACTGCCCCCATCATTCCTGGCGGCTGGACGTAACGGTAAAGGACCAAAATGGCGATCCGCTGCCCGGAGCAACCGTCAGCTATACCCCCGCGATACATAGATATACAAAATATACTACCGGTACCACAGATTCAAACGGGACAGTGCGTTTGTATGTGCCGGATGATCCCAAAGCAAGCCATACAGATGATGATCCGCCAGTATTTACCCCCTCTCCGGAAAAGGTTTCGGTGGAAGTTTCCTGGACCAACGCAGCCCAAAAGACGTTCAAAGCCAAAAAAGATCATACGGCTGTAAAGAAAGAAAGTGATATGGAATTCACTTTTGATGTACGGGAATGCACACTGGATTTCAAGGATGTGACAGGGTATGCGACCGGCATTCCCGAACCGATTCTCTTCTATCCGGGAATAACAACCAAAGTACAGATTCCGACTTCCGTACCGGTTTATTCCGGCCACGAATTCCTTGGCTGGAGCAAGACGGCGCCTACCGAGGAGAAGCCGATTCCGGAAGGGACTTTCTACACGCCCGGCAGCCAGATCGACCTGAATGACAACTGTACACTGTTCTCTGTATGGAAAGTGGACGGTTTTGAGTTTTTTGATATTGAATATAATGACAACGGAGGAAACTGCGGGCCAGGAAGAGAGGTCTTCCTGACATCCGCTCAAACAGTCTGCATTTCTTCCGTAATTCCTGAGCCGGGAATAGAGGGCCAGTCTTTTCTGGGATGGAGTATCAACCAGGTTGAGCAGGATCCGAGCAAGCTGATGCAGCCGGGTTCAGAGTATG
>CADBLV010000009.1 GCA_902795555.1 uncultured Eubacteriales bacterium
CGACGGCAGCGGCTTCTTCAGCGGGAGCGGCTTCCTCGGCGGGAGCTTCCGCAACAGGAGCTTCCGCAACGGGCCGGGCGGCACGGGGCTTCACGCCCGAACGCTTTTCTTCCAGCTTCACGACCAGATAACGAAGCACATTTTCGTTGATCTGGAGGTTCCGCTCGAGCTCGCGGGGCAGCTCAGCCGGGGCCTTGAAGGTCACCAGCACGTACCAGCCTTCGGTCTTGTAGTCAATGGCGTAGGCCAGGCGGCGCTTCCCCCATGTCTCATCGACCTTTTCGATCTCGCCACCATTGTTCGCGATCAGGGCGGAAACCTTTTCAATCAGCTCCTTGCGGGCCGTCTCCTCCAGACCGGTGTCAATGATGTAGAACATCTCATACCTGTTCATCATTCTTTCACCTCCTCACGGACTTTTGGCGCTGCATCCCGCAGCGCAAGGATGTGCCAATCAGGAATTATATCAGATCCCGTCCCTCACCGCAAGAGGTTTCGAAAAAAACTTTCGCACTCATCCTTTTTCCTTCATCTTTTCCCATTCTGCCATGTACGCATGCGGGCAGCTTTGCGATCCCGGTTCACCCGCTTTTACAGGGAGTCCGACATGGCAGCATAATAATACAGGGCTCCTTCTCCGTGAACAGGCAGCGCGCTGGACAGCACGCTTTCCGGCATGTGGCTGGTCCCCCTGGTAATCAGGATCGCATCGGCATCGGCTTTGCGCAGGGCAGCTGCCAGGAAGGGCTTTTCCCCATAGCGGAGCGGAAGCCGGGGAAGGATAAACACGCTTCGGACAGCGAAGTTTTTTGCTGTATTCGGGGACGTTTCAGAATGATCCCCCTTTTCCCGGATGGTTCCGGTATCCTCCGATTCTCCCGGAAACGTCGGCAGATCCCCTGTCGCAGAAAAAAGGATCACTTTCGATTGCATTTTTTCCCCCGGAGCGGCACAGACTACACCACAGGATTCCAGCGCTTCACGATCCTGCGTGAGCGCAGCCTCGTCATCGGAAACCCAAAACAGCCTGGCCTCCGGAAACAGATCCCTCAGCAGGGCCGTCATGGAGGCGTTCATGGCCTTTTCCCCGGCTGCTCCGCAGGAGGGAACCGTCCAATTCTTCCATCCCCGCTCAGCCTTGCGAACAAGATCGCCCAGGGCGAAAAGCTGATCGGTGGTCAGCATGCGGCGAATCCGAACTTCCTGTCCTGCCAAATCCGTTTCCCGGATATACCGGATACCGTATCGCAAAAGAAACAGAAAACGCCGATGATCAAAAAGGGTGGTCAGCATACGGTGAGTCATCTTCTGAGGTGAAAGATTCCGCTGAAATGTCCTGTTATGGGGGCGCTCCGAGATACCGTTATCAGCCAGAATCCGTTTCTCTTCCACCGGATCCCGCGGAAGCAGACGCGTAAAAACACCGGGATATTTCTCCCGAACAGGATAAACCGGAAAATCATCGGTCATCAGTGCCGCGAAAAACGCGCCTCCGGAAGGCAGAAGACAGCTCGGATCGCTCATCTGATCGTCAGAAAAAGCCCAGACCTGGACACATTGCAGATACCGGCCGCCCTTCTTCCCTCGAAATCGCGTCAGCATCCGATCGTATTCAGCCTGAAGCCCCCGTGGACGGTTTTGGGTTTTCAGTTCAATCATGGCCAGGGGAAGACCGTTGACAAAAAGGGTGATATCCGGACGGAAGCTGTCCGCCCCACTTCCGCAGGAAAGCTCCGCAGCGCTTTGGAAAATGTTGTTTTCCGGATGAACAAAGTCAATCAGGGAGATCCCGTTCCAGCCATCCCGCAGGATGTGATAAAAGCATTGCCCTAAATCCCGTTCCTCCAGACTGATCTCCAGATCGCTCATCAAACGGTCGAAGACTTCCGGGGCGGGGCTGATTCCGTTGATGCGGCCGATGGCTGCCCGCAACGTCTCCGGCAGAAAATTGCTTTTGCGGTGCCGAAGGCGCAGCTGGGAAGCGGTAAGGTAGCCATATCCCAGCCGGGACAGATGCATCAATGCCGGAATCTTCATCTGCAGATCTTCATTGCGCGGTTTCGCCACCTGAGTTCTCGCCTCCCGTTTTCTCCCCTGTGAATCACAGGTTCACTCTGCCATTTTGTTCGGCTGGCTGTTTTGTTGAAATCATACACTTCCTCCGAAAATGCGTCAAGCGGATCCCCCGCGGTCTGTAGGGAATACAAAGGGAAAACAATCCGCCTCTTGACATTGGGCGGATGGGGTGGTAGGATACGCCCATCAGGGCAAAGGCGCCGTGAGGCGCATCGTGTCCTGATTTTTTGTTTTCACAGAAGTAAGGAGGTCGACGAAGATGAGTAAGTACACGAAGGAAGACATCATCCGCATGGTACGGGAAGGGGACGTGGAGTTTATCCGGATGCAGTTTACGGATATATTCGGGCAGCTGAAAAACGTAGCCATCACCGCCAGCCAGATTGAAAAGGCTGTGAACAATGAAATCATGATCGACGGGAGCAGCATCGAGGGCTTCGTTCGCATCAATGAAAGCGACCAGTATCTTCGGCCTGATCTGGACACCTTCGCCATCCTGCCATGGCGGCCTCAACACGGAAAGGTGGCCCGGCTGATTTGCGACGTATACAATCCGGACGGAACGCCTTTTGAGGGCGATCCCCGGGGCGTGCTGAAAAAGGTCCTGCGCCGGGCGGCAGAGATGGGATATTCCTTCAATGTCGGGCCGGAATGCGAATTTTTCCTCTTCCAGACAGACGAGGAAGGCCGGCCGACGACCACCACGTCCGACGAGGCGGGATATTTCGATCTGGGGCCGCTGGATCACGGCGAGAGCACCCGGCGGGAAATCTGCATGGCTCTGGAGCAGATGGGGTTTGAAATCGAGGCCAGCCATCACGAGGTGGCCGCGGGGCAGCACGAAATCGACTTCCGATACGCCGATGCGCTGACGGCAGCGGACAACATCATGACCTTCAAACTGGCCGTAAAAACCCTGGCCCAGAAGAACGGGTTGCACGCCACGTTCATGCCCAAGCCGGTTTTCGGGATCAACGGCAGCGGCATGCACACCAACATGAGTCTTTTCCGGGACGGGAAGAACGTTTTCTACGATCCTTCCGACCGGCGCGGGCTGAGCAGGGAAGCATATTCCTTCATCGCAGGCATCCTGGCCCACATCCGCGGCATGGCGGCAATCAGCAATCCGCTGGTGAACAGCTACAAGCGTCTGGTTCCGGGATATGAAGCGCCATGCTATCTGGCATGGAGCGCGAGCAACCGGAGCGCCCTGATTCGGATTCCCGCAGCGCGGGGGATGGGCACCCGGGTTGAACTGCGGTGTCCCGACCCCAGCTGCAACCCGTATCTGAACCTGGCGGTGTGCCTGGCGGCAGGGTTGGACGGAATTGAAAAAGGCATGACGCCTCCGGAAGAGATTACCGAGAACATTTTTGCTATGGACGCGGCAACCCGGGAAGCCAAAGGAATTCAGTCACTGCCGGGGACGCTGAAGGAAGCGGTGGAGTGTCTGAAGGCGGATGCGGTTGTCTGTCAGGCGCTGGGCAGCCACGTTCTGACACAGTATGTCCAGGGCAAAGAGAAGGAATGGGATGCGTACCGGACACATGTGAGCCAATGGGAAATTGAGCGGTACATCGTAATGTACTGATCAGCCCTCCTCCAAACAATAAAACAGAAAGGGGGAAGGCTGTGTGGCCAGAATGATTATTGCCAGCGCTTCGGAAACGAACCGCGATCAGATCTCCCGGCTGCTGGCCTCCTCCGGTTACGCCGTATACCGGGTGTGCGCCAACGCGAGCAGTCTGCGACGGGCTCTTGCTGAAAGCGAGGACAGCATCGTGATTATTGCCGGCTCGATTCCGGATTGCAAGCCTGACGAGCTGGCCTGGGATTACGGCGACCGGGTACAGATTCTCTGGATTGCAAAGCCCGCCGTGCTGGAGGACTGCGAATCGCGGGAGATTTTCCGACTTCCCCTGCCCATCACGGGGCAGACGATGGTCGGAGCTCTGGAAATGCTGAATCAGCTGCACGCCCGACGGATGCCACGGCGAACAGGGGCTGACAGGGAAACTGTGGAACAGGCCAAGGCGATTCTGATGCGTCAGCTTCGGATCACCGAGCCGGAAGCACATCATCTCCTGCAAAAGCAGGCAATGGATCACGGAGCGAAGATGGCGGAATACGCAGCGAAGATCATCACAGAGAACAGCAAAGATATATAATGTATTATAATGTATTGACACAGGCAGGCGATTCATGATATGATGCTTCCGTCCCAGGAGGACAGGACGGAGATTCCGACTTCAAACGCCTGGGTGAAGGAGGACGTAATCATGTGCGGGATCGTCGGATACACCGGGCGGCGACAGGCCGCCCCGATCTTGCTGGACAGCCTGACGAGACTGGAATACCGGGGATATGATTCCGCGGGGCTGGCTGTGCGGAACGGGACGGCGCTGGCCGAGGTGGTCAAAGCCACGGGAAAGCTTCATCATCTGGCAGACAAAACCGATCAGGGACGGGCACTGGCGGGATGCTGCGGGATCGGACACACCCGATGGGCCACCCATGGGGATCCCAGCCTCGTCAACGCGCATCCCCATGTGAGCGGGAACTGTTCCGGCAGTGGAAGCGGAGTTGTAGAATCGGACGTTGTGGGGGTTCACAACGGGATTATCGAGAATTACACGGAATTAAAGGAGAAACTGCTCCGGCACGGATACAGCTTTTACAGCGACACGGACACGGAGGTGGTCGTGAAGCTGGTGGACTACTACTATAAAAAATACCGGATCGGACCGGTGGACGCGATGACGCGGACGATGGTGCGGGTTCGGGGAAGCTATGCCCTGGCGCTGATGTTCAAGGACTATCCGGACGAGATTTTCGCGGCGCGGAAGGACAGCCCTCTGGTGATTGCCGCGCGGGACGGGGAATCTTTCTTGGCGTCGGACGTGCCGGCCATCCTCAAATATGCCCGGCAGGTATACTACATCGGGAACCTTCAGGTGGCCCGGGTGAGCGCCGGGAAGGTTGTTTTCTATGACCTGAACGGAGACGAGGTTGAGGTTCCGCAGTCGGAAATCACCTGGGACGCGGAGGCGGCGGAAAAAGGTGGATTTGAGCATTTCATGCTCAAGGAAATTCACGAGCAGCCGGAAGCGGTACGTGATACGCTGAACAGCCTCATCCGGGAAGGAAAATCCGACCTGAGCGGGACGGGCCTTTCGGACGAGGCGATTGCTTCTCTCACCCGGATCGATATCGTGGCCTGCGGTTCCGCATGGCATGTAGGGATGGCGGCCCAGTATGTCATCGAAGATCTGGTGGGAATTCCCGTGCGGGTTGAGCTGGCAAGCGAATACCGATATCGCAGCATCCCCACGGCAGCGGGGGTGCTTGTGATTGTCATTTCCCAGAGCGGCGAGACGGCAGACAGCCTGGCGGCACTTCGCGTGGCGAAGGAACGGGGGGCTCTGACGCTGGCAATTGTCAACGTAATCGGGTCCACCATCGCCCGGGAGGCAGATCACGTCCTGTACACGCTGGCGGGCCCGGAAATCGCCGTGGCCACGACGAAGGCCTACAGTGCGCAGCTGGCGGCAGCAGATGTGCTAGCCGTCCATATGGCCCGGGTTCGCGGACGGATGACCGCGGAGGAAGCGGAGGAGCTGCTCACGGAGCTGCAAACCCTGCCGGCCAAGATTCGCCGGATTTTGGAGGAAAAGGAGCGGTTGCAATGGTTTTCCTCCAAGATGGCCAACACACACGACATTTTCTTCATCGGCCGGGGTCTGGACTATGCGATCAGCCTGGAAGGCAGTCTGAAAATGAAGGAAATCAGCTATATCCACTCGGAGGCCTATGCCGCCGGAGAGCTGAAGCATGGGACGATCAGTCTGATTGAGAACAACACGCTGGTCATCGGCATGCTGACCCAGAAGGCACTGTTTGAAAAAACCGTTTCCAACATGATGGAATGCAAATCCCGGGGAGCGTATCTGATGGGGATCACTGCCAACGGGCATTTTTCTGTGGAGGATTCGGTAAATTTCACGGTTTATATCCCGAAAACAGACGAACATTTCATGGCTTCCCTGGCCGTAATACCTTTGCAGCTGCTTGCGTATTACACGAGCGTGAACAGAGGTCTGGATGTGGACAAGCCGCGGAATCTGGCCAAGAGCGTAACCGTGGAATAACAGGCGCACACAGGTTTTGTTGCGGAGGAGCGTTGGACATGAGTTTGAAGCCGAACGGAAACTATCGGAATTTGAAGGAATCCTATCTTTTCTTCCGGATTGGGAAAAAGGTTGAGGCCTACCGGCAGGCGCATCCGGGGCAGACCATTTACCGGCTTGGGATCGGCGACGTTTCCCGGCCGCTCTGTCCGGCGGTGATCTCGGCGATGGAAGCGGCAGTTCGCGACCAGGCGAACGCCGCCACCTTTCAGGGATACACCCCGGAATGCGGTCTCCCCTTTTTCCGGCAGGCCGTAGCAGGATACTACGCGCGGCGGCAGGTTTCGCTGGAAGAGGACGAGATCTTCGTTTCCAGCGGAGCGAGCGACGAGCTCGGGGACATTCTGGACCTTTTCGACGTATCCTCGCCGGCGCTGATCACGCAGCCGGCCTATCCGGCCTATGTGGATGCCAGCATCATGGTCGGACGGAAAGTTCGTTTCCTGTCCGCCGGGGCGGAAAACGATTTTCTTCCCCTGCCGGACGACCGGACGGAGGGGGATCTGATTTACCTGTGCTCCCCCAACAACCCCACCGGCGCGGTTTACAGTCGGGAAGGGCTGCATCGCTGGGTGGAATGGGCAAACGTCCGGGGCGCCGTCATCCTGTTCGACGCGGCTTATGAGGCGTTTGTGGAGGGAGATCTGCCCCACAGCATTTTTGAGATTCCGGGCGCGAAAAGCTGCGCCATCGAGATCAGCTCTCTGTCCAAAACCGCCGGATTTACGGGGACGCGGCTGGGATACACGGTGATTCCCACGGCGCTGGAGCGGGATGGCATGAACCTGAACGCGATGTGGGTTCGCAACCGAACTACCAGAACCAACGGGATTTCATGCATCCTGCAGCGAGGCGGCGCGGCGGTATTCACAGACGAGGGGCTGAAACAGATTTCGGAAAACATCGGATATTATAAGCAGAACGCGCGGACGTTGATGGCTGCGCTGAGCGACGCGGGCATCCGGTTCTGGGGCGGACGAAACGCGCCTTATGTCTGGATGGCCTGTCCCCGGGGCATGGGAAGCTGGGAACTGTTTGACCTGATGCTGAACGAAATTCAGGTCGTCGGAACCCCGGGCGAAGGCTTCGGCGAGAGCGGCGAAGGCTATTTCCGGCTGTCGTCCTTCGGAGATGCCGGAGAAACGGCCGTCGCCGCGGAACGGATCCGAAAGCTGTTTACCTGAGCAAAGCGACCCGGCGGAACAGTGGAACGTTTTCGCTTGTAAACCCAGAGGAGGCGGGGATATGCCAAAGTATATTTTTGTGACGGGCGGCGTGGTATCCGGGCTGGGGAAGGGCATCACGGCCGCTTCCCTGGGGCGGTTGCTGAAGGCCCGGGGACTGAAGGTGGCGGCGCAGAAGCTGGATCCCTACATCAATGTGGACCCGGGGACGATGAGCCCCTATCAGCACGGGGAGGTTTACGTGACGGAGGACGGAGCGGAAACCGATCTGGATCTGGGCCACTACGAGCGGTTCATCGATGAAGACCTGAATAAGTATTCCAACCTGACGACCGGAAAGGTATATGCCAACGTGATCCGGAAGGAGCGGGAGGGCGGATATCTGGGGTCGACAGTGCAAACCATTCCCCATATCACCGATGAGATCAAGCGCTTTATCTATCGTGTCGGCGAAAAGACGGATGCGGATGTCGTAATCACCGAAATCGGCGGGACAATCGGCGACATTGAAAGCCAGCCTTTTATCGAAGCCATTCGCCAGATCGGCCTGGAAGCAGGGCGGGAGAACACCCTGTATATTCACGTAACTCTAGTACCCTATCTGCGGGCCAGCGGGGAACACAAATCCAAGCCGACCCAGCATTCCGTCAAGGAACTGCAGGGCATGGGCATCACACCGAACATCATCGTGCTGCGTGTCGACGAGCAGATCACGGACAAATCCATTTTCACGAAGATTTCTCATTTCTGCAATGTCAAACCGGACGGTGTGATTGAAAACATGACGCTTCCGATTTTGTATGAAGCGCCTCTGATGCTGGAAAAGGCCGGATTATCCGCCATCGTCTGCCGGGAGCTGGGCATCGTCGCGCCCGAACCGGATCTGACCGAATGGAAGGAGATGGTGGAGCGTGTCCGGCATCAACAGGACACCGTCCGCATCGGCCTTGTCGGCAAATATGTCCAGCTGCATGACGCGTATCTCTCCGTGGCCGAGGCCCTGCGCCACGCCGGGTTTGCCCTGGGGATGCGGGTGGAAATCGAATGGATTGATTCGGAACATCTGACAGCGGAAAACGTGCGGGATGTGCTTTCCTCCGTCCACGGCATCATCGTGCCCGGCGGATTCGGCGGGCGGGGCATCGAAGGCATGATTCTGGCCGCCCGGTATGCCCGGGAGCAGCATGTGCCGTATTTCGGAATCTGTCTGGGAATGCAGGTGGCGGTGATCGAATTCGCCCGGCATGCGGCGGGGCTGAAAGACGCCAACTCCGGGGAGTTTGACGAACACACGCCCCATAAGGTGATTGACTTCATGCCCGGACAGAACGACGAGATTGACAAGGGAGGCACCCTGCGGCTGGGGAAGTATCCCTGCCGGCTGGAAACAGAAACGGTGATCGCCCGGAGCTATGGACAGACGAACATCAGCGAACGGCACCGGCACCGATATGAATTCGCAAACGCGTATCGGGAAGTGCTTTCCGGAGCAGGGCTGCGCCTGTCGGGATTCTCGCCGGACGGCCGCCTGGTGGAAACCGTTGAGCTTTCGGAGGAAGCGTTTTTCGTCGGGGTTCAGTTCCATCCGGAATTCAAGAGCCGCCCCAACCGGCCCCATCCGTTGTTCAGCTCGTTCATCCGGGCCGCAATGGCCGAAAAAGCAGGCGGGTGATTCCTCCTTCTTCTTCAGCATGAATCATTCCCAAACCCACAAAAACGTCCGCTGCTGTGGACGTTTTTGTTTTTCTGTATATTCTGTTTTCATCCCCGCGCGATCGGCTCTCAGACACGGTTTGATCACCAAATCATGTTTTACCTTGATGAAACTTGAATGGCAGACGCGACCATGCAGCTCATAAAAAAGAAGGTTACAGCGTGATTTCCTCCGGAGGCGCGATTTCGTCCTCCCCTTCCCGGAGCAGCGGACGCAGCTTCGCCAGATAGGCGTCCACCTGTTCCGGACATCTTCCCACATACTTTTCCGGGCGGAGAAGATCCGCCAGTTCTTCCTTCGAGAGGCCAAACTGCTTCTCAGCCGCCAGGCGCTCCAGCAGGTCACAGGGTTCCCCTTCTTTCATGCGGGCCGCGGCGGCCATGGAGCACCGGCGGATGACCTCGTGGAGCTCCTGACGGTCCCCCCCCCGTTTGACCGCCTCCATCAGGAGATTCTCCGTGGCGAGGAAGGGCAGATAATCCCGAAGGGCCCGGTCGACCATCTTTTCATGAACCCGCATCCCCGAAACCACATTGCGGCAAAGCCGCAGAATCGCGTCCGCGCAGAGAAAACCCTCCGGCAGGGAAATTCGCCGGTTTGCAGAGTCGTCCAGGGTTCTTTCCATCCACTGGGCAGAGGCAGTGAGCGGGGCGTTAAGCGCGTCCGCCATCAGGAAGCGGGCCAGGGAGCAGATGCGTTCGCAGCGCATGGGGTTTCGCTTGTAGGCCATGGCGGAAGAGCCGATCTGATGGGTTTCGAATGGCTCCTCAAGCTGTCGGTCGTGTTGAAGAAGGCGAAGATCGCAGGCCATGCGGGTTGCGCTCTGGGCCAGGGAGGAGAGGGCGTTCAGAATGCGGGAGTCCACCTTTCGCGGATAGGTTTGGCCGCAGACATCGAAGCACGCCGAAAAACCGAACGTCGCCGCCAGGGCCCGGTTCATCTCATCAATCTTTTCCCCGTCGCCCTCAAAGAGATCCAGAAAGCTGGCTTCCGTCCCCGTTGTTCCCCGGCAGCCGAGAAAGCGCAGGTTTCCCAGGGCGAAATCCAGCTCCTCCAGATCCGAGACAAAATCCTGCAGCCAGAGGGTCGCCCGTTTCCCCACCGTGACCGGCTGGGCCGGCTGATAATGCGTATATCCCAGTGTCGGGAGCGCTTTATATCGGTCCGCAAAGGCGGCGAGATCTCTCAGGAGACCCTTCAGCTCGCCCCGGAGATATCGCAGGGCATCCCGGAACAGAATCAGATCCGCGTTGTCCGTAACATAGCAGCTGGTGGCCCCCAGATGGATGATGCCTGCGGCGGAAGGGGCCGCCTTTCCATAGGCATAGACATGGGCCATCACGTCGTGGCGGACTTCCTTGTCCCGGGCGCGGACACATTCATAATCGATGGCCGTCAGATGCGCTTCCAGCTCCGCCACCTGTTCCGCCGTAATCGGCAGACCCAGTCTGCTTTCCTCCCGGGCCAGGGCCACCCAGAGCTTTCGCCAGGTTTGATATCGCGTGTCGGCGGAAAACAGCCGCAGCATCGTTTCCGAAGCATAGCGGGAGGAAAGCGGGGATTCATATCGGTCTGTCATCGATGGTCAAACTCCTTTATCGAAGAATGATGCTGTCCCGCTCGGGGCCCACGGAGACGTAGGTGATGGGGCAGCCGACGGCGTCCTCAATCATCCGGACATAGGCGCGGGCCGCTTCCGGAAGATCCTCCCATCGGCGGACGGCAGAGATATCCTGATGCCATCCCTTCACGTATTCCAGCACCGGCTTTGCCCGGTCCAGATCCGTCGGGAACGGGAAGGAATCCGTTTCCCGGCCGTCCAGTTCATACCGGGCACAGACGGGAATTGTCTCCAGGTCGCTGAGCACATCCAGCTTCGTCAGGGCCAGGCAGGATGCTCCCTGGGCCTCGACGCCGTATCGGGTGGCCACCAGATCCACCGGCCCCACCCGGCGGGGCCGCCCGGTTTTCGCGCCGTATTCCTGGCCGGCCTGGCGGAGACGCTCCGCCTCCTCGCCGAACATCTCGCAGACAAAGGGGCCTTCGCCCACGCAGGTGGAATAGGCCTTGACCACCCCGACGATCCGATCCAGCCGGAGAGAGGGAATCCCCGCGCCGATCGGCGCATAGGCCGCAAGCGTGTTAGACGAGGTGGTGTAGGGATAAATGCCCATGTCCAGGTCTCTGAGCGCCCCCAGCTGGGCCTCAAAGAGCAGCCGCTTTCCGTCTTTTCCCGCCTGCTTCAGGAAGGCGCCGGCATCGCAGAGATGGGGAATCAGCGGTACGCAGAAATCCGAAATCCATTGATCCAGGCGATCCATGGTATACGGCTCTGCGCCGTACACCCGCTCGAGCGTTAGGTTTTTCCATTCCATCAGCTCCCGCAGGTGTTCCCGCATGCGCGGAAGATCCCGCAGCTCGCCGGCCAGGACGGTTTTCTTCTGATATTTATCCGAATAGAAAGGCGCGATTCCCTGTTTGGTGGAGCCGTATTTTTTCTCCGCCAGGCGCTGCTCTTCCAGAGCGTCCAGATCCCGATGCCAGGGAAGGAGCAGGGAGGCCCTGCAGCTGATTTTCAGGTTATCCGGCGAAAGAACCACGCCCCGCTCCGCCACGGTTTTCATTTCCGCCATGAGGTTTTCCGGATCCAGGGCCACGCCGTTGCCCAGCACGTTGACTACCCCGTCCCGGAAAATGCCGGAAGGGAGAAGATGCAGCGCAAACTTTCCCTTTTCGTTGATCACGGTATGTCCGGCGTTTCCGCCGCCCTGATAACGGATGACCACGTCATAATCCGCGGTCAGCAAATCCACGATGCGGCCCTTTCCTTCGTCGCCCCAGTTGATTCCCACAATCGCGCAGGCTTCCATGTCCATTCCTCCTTCATGACCCGCAGGCTTTCCGTCAGCCCTTCGGTCCGTGAGACTGATGTGTCTCCCGGTTTTATTTTATCACATTTTTACCGTAAAGGCATCCACAGTAATCCTGCCGATACAAATCAAAAACACGGGAAAGTTCCAGGGAGCGCAGATAGCCGTTTTTCTTTTTAAAATCCGCCGCCAGATATTTCACCCCGTATTTTTCCGCCGCCGCCTCCCCGGCCCGGTTCACCGCTTCCACGTTTTTATGGGGGGAAACGGAGAGGGTGGTCGTAAAATACTCAAAGCCGTGGAGACGGGCCTGCCGCGCCGTTTCGTTCATCCGCAGGCCAAAGCACGCC
>CADBLV010000010.1 GCA_902795555.1 uncultured Eubacteriales bacterium
ACGAAGCGATTTACAAATCACAGGGCTCTCCGATGCTCTCAGGGAGATTCATTTTCCGTCAACCCCGTCGACACTTGATCGTGCGAGGCGAAGAATCGCCTGTGAAGAATTTTTGAATTATCTGGTGTATGTATCCGAAGCCAGGCAGGAACGCAGGCAGGGAGCTCCTTTTTCCGGAACAGCGGAAGCCCTGAAAAGATATTGGGAAGCAATTCCCTTCCGACCTACCGGTGCGCAAAGCAGGGTCCTTCAGGAAATTGCGGACGATCTCGGAAAGGAACGCGCCATGAGCCGCCTTCTGCAGGGTGACGTGGGATGCGGAAAAAGTCTGGTAGCCTTCGGAGCCATTGCCCTGGCCCATGCGGCCGGATATCAGGCCGCCATGATGGCGCCGACGGAAATCCTGGCCAGGCAGCATTTCCAAGACGCGGAAAAGCTGCTCCTGCCCCTGGGAATTCGATGCGCGCTTCTGACAGGGGAAACGAAAGCAGCAGAGCGGAAACGGATTTTGAGGCTGCTCGCCGCGGGGGAGATTGATGTGCTTTTCGGTACTCATGCTCTGACCAGCGCTGATGTGACCTATCACAGCCTGCGGCTGGTGATTACTGATGAACAGCATCGCTTTGGGGTTCATCAGCGTACTGCTCTGGAAAAAAAAGCGGAGAACAGAGACGCGGTTTATCCACATGTGCTGGTGATGAGCGCCACCCCCATTCCGAGAAGCCTGGCACTGATTTTATACGGAGACCTGGATCTGTCAATCATTGACGAGCTTCCAAAAGGCAGAAAGCCGGTGAAGACCCGATTGGTGCCGGAGGAGAAGCGGGACAGGATGTATTGCTTTGTGCGGGAAGAAATCAGTCGCGGACGGCAGGCTTATATTGTCTGTCCACTGGTTGAAGACAAAGAGGAAACGGAAGCAGAGGGGGAGCAAACGCTGAAAAGCGCAAGAACCCTGTATGAAAAGCTGCGCGAAGGTCCCCTGAAAGGTTTTTCAATCGGGATTACCTGGGGTGGACAGAAAAACGAAGAAAAAGAAGCAACCCTGGAAGCCTTCCGAACCGGGCAGATTCAGGTGCTGATTGCAACAACAGTGATCGAGGTAGGAGTAAATCAGCCAAACGCCACCATTATGATTATCGAAAACGCCGAGCGCTTCGGCCTCAGTCAGCTTCATCAGCTGCGCGGAAGGGTTGGACGCGGAAGCGAGGAAAGCTGGTGTTTTCTGATGTCGGAGACCGGCGGAACAGACGCGGGCGAGCGGCTTCGCACCATCTGCACAACGAATGACGGATTTCTCATCGCGCAAAAGGATCTGGAGCAGCGGGGGCCCGGGGATCTGATCGGCGTCCGACAAAGCGGAGCGTTCATGTTTGAAGGAAGCGCCGCCGGAGCTGCGGGAGGCGATATGCGTCTGCTGGGGGAAGTTTCCGATTATGTACGCGTCGTCAGCCGGGATGACGGATATCGGACGGAATGGAACCGGCTGCAGAAAAACGCGAAACAGTATTTCAGCGCCGAAGAAAAAGAGTTTGCGCTGAACTGAAACGGTTAGATGCAGTCAAGCGTTTTCGCGGGAGTTGCTTTGATTGCGATCCGAAAACACAAACGTGAAACCATTATGATCTGCCTGTCGGACAGAACGGCGGAAGGAAACCCGTTACTCACAGAAGCAGGAAAACGCATGGAGGGGGTACATCATGAGCTGTTTTTTGAACCGGGAACTGAGCTGGCTTGCTTTTAATCAGCGCGTGCTTGAGAACGCGGCGGACGAGAACGTTCCGCTGTGTGAGCGGCTGAATTTCTTTTCCATCTTTCAAAGCAATCTGGATGAATTTTTCATGGTTCGGATCGGGAGTCTGCACGACCAGATGATTCTTGACGATGGTGTGCGCGAGAACAAAACAGGGATGACACCATCCCATCAGATCTCCGAATCCCTGGGAACCATTCGCCGCCTGTGCCGGCGACGGGATGAAATCTATCCTGTTCTCCTGAGCGAATTGAAGCGGGAAGGAATCCAGCTGGTGCGCTTCAACGAAATTGCCAATAGCGCGGAAGCGAAGCTGAAAAAGATGTTCCGGAATGATGTGCTGCCCTATCTGAGTTGCTATTATATCAACCGAAAACAGGATTTCCCGTTTCTGAACAACAAGGAAATTTACAGCATTGCTGTACTGGATGAAATGACCGAGGAAGGTCATCACCAGATTGCCGTGATTCCGGGCAACAGCAGCGTGCTGCCCCGGCTGATTTCCGTTCCGGGGGTGAAGGGAAAATACATCCTGACGGAGGAGTTCATTCTTCATTTCCTGCCTCTGGTACTGCCGGGGAAGCGCATTCTTGGGAAAACCCTGGCCCGAATCACGCGGAACGCGGACATCGATGCGGATGCGGCCTTTGACGAGGATCTGGATTACCGGGAGCATATGACCGAGGTCATCAAGCAACGGAAGCGCCTGAGCCCTGTGCGGCTGGAGCTGAGCCGACAGATTGAAAGCCCGGTTGTTGCCGCTCTGCTGGGACAGCTGAACCTGGGCGCCGAGGCGGTTTTTGAATATGACACGCCTCTGGATCTGATCTTCCTTTATCAGTTCTCTGACATTCTGCGGGATCGCAGCAATCTGTTCTATCCTCCGTTCCATTCCAGAAAAATGAAAGCAAACGGGCGGATTTTTGACGAGGCCCTGCGTCATGATATCCTCCTGCATTATCCCTACGACAGTTTCAAAACTTTCCTGACGCTGTTGCATGAGGCCGGCAATGATCCGAAGGTGACCGGAATCCGCATGACCCTCTATCGGGTTGCGCGTGACAGCAAAGTGGCAGAAGCTCTGGCCGATGCTGCCGAAAACGGCAAGAAGGTGGAAGTATTTGTCGAGCTGAAAGCCCGCTTTGACGAGGAAAACAACATTGAATGGAGCCGACGGCTTGAGGAAAGCGGCTGCCAGGTGATCTACGGCATCGAACATATCAAGGTGCACAGCAAACTATGCCTGATCACATGGCTGGATGAAAACGGTGAAGAACGGATTCTGACCCAGATCGGCACAGGGAACTACAACGAAAAAACCAGCAAGATCTATACGGATTTAAGCCTCATTACGGACGATCCGGCGATTGGTGCGGACGGCATGGAAACCTTTGACGCCCTGAAGGAGGGAACGGTGATTGAAGCCAGCAGAAAGCTTCTCGTGTCCCCGCGACTGATGCATCCGGCGATGATCAACTTGATCGACGAAGAAATCCGGCAGGGGGAAAAGGGGCTGATCCGGCTGAAGCTGAACAGCCTGACTGATAAACCGCTGATTGACAAGCTGATTGAGGCAAGCCAGGCCGGCGTAACCATTCAGATGGTGATCCGGGGCATCTGCTGTCTGAAGGCCGGCGTACCCGGCATGACGGAGAACATTCAGATCACCAGCGTCGTTGGAAGATTCCTGGAACACAGCCGGATTTACCTGTTTGGCAGCGGTGTTCGAACCAAAGCCTATATCTCCAGCGCAGACTGGATGACGCGGAACATGGTGCGGCGGGTTGAAGTAGCTTCTCCGGTGTCCGATCCATTGCTGATCCGTCGTCTGGAGGATATCTTTGACGCCTATCAGCGTGACACCAGCCAAAGCTGGCATATGGACAGCGATGGGAAATATATCCGTAACCGCGCGGAGGAACCCTTTAACGTGCAGGAATCATTTATTTCGCGGTGATCAGTCCATCAATTCGACCAGCACCTGATTTTGAAAATCCATCCCACGGCGTGTGAGACGCCACCAGTTTCCCTTTTTTTCCAGCAATCCATTCCGGACAGAACGTTCCAGCTTTTCTCCGAAGGCCTGAAGCGGCGTCATTTTGTGCATCTGCAGGAAATCTGTTTCACAGACGCCCTCATTCATGCGAAGACCGAGCATCATGGTTTCAAACCGTGCTTCTGCCGGCTCAATCCGTGTTTTTTCGCCTAACGATCCTGGATGCTGTCGGACGCCGGCGAAATATGCCTCCAGAGTGTTGGGATTTTGAGCGCGCGTGTAGCGCATGCCTTCGTCTGAAATGCGGACATCCAGCATGGAGGCAGCGGAAACGCCCAGTCCCAGATAGGGCGTCTGGCGCCAGTATCCGATATTATGCCGGCATTGTTTTCCGGGAATCGAAAAATTGGAAATCTCATATTGAACAAAATGATGGGATGCCAGGGTCTGCAGGGTTTCTTCATACATAGCCCGCTCCTCCTCCGGGGCAGGCAGTTCGAGGGTATGATCCTGCAGGCGGGCATACAGTGGGGTTCCTTCTTCCGGAATCAACCCATAGGTGCTGATATGCGATGGTTCAAGTCTTAATGCAGCGTCCATCGTCTCCTGCCATTGTGAAAGCGTCTGCGTGGGAATGCCGAACATCAGATCCAGCGAGATGTTCTCAAGGCCCGCCTCCCTGGCCATGGCCAGGGAAGATGATACTTCCCCAAATCGATGAATTCGCCCCAGCAAGGCCAGGAGATCGTTCTGATAGGCCTGCATACCCATCGAAAGTCGGTTCATTCCCGCTTCCATCGCCGCTTCGAGCCAGGCCCTGTTCAGCGTGCCGGGATTTGCCTCCATGGTAAATTCGGTCACATGTTCCATCGGCAAATGAAAAGAAAGTCCGGTGAATAGTTTCCGAAGAAGGTGCGCAGGCAGAAGGGAAGGGGTTCCTCCGCCGAAATAGACCGTGGTGATAGACTCCGAACATTCCGGTACGCGGGCAACGGCCTCTGAAATCAGTGCGTCGACATATACCTCCATCTGTGCCTCCTGTCCCGCAAAGGAGGCAAAATCGCAGTACGTGCATTTTTGCTTGCAGAAGGGAAAATGAACATAGAGTTCCATAAGACCGGCTCCCTCATGAAGATTTGATCGGGCCCTCTTTTCGTGGCATCGGAAGGCGAAATTGCCAGGTTGATCAGGGGAATATTCCGGTTCCAGGCATAACGGACGGTTGAAAACGCTCCGCCCTTCATTGTATACAGCCAGCAAACGCACAGGGAGGCATGATCCACCATAAAGGCGTTTCGTGCCATCATGCAGCCTTCATAATATGCAGGCGCAAGGAAGATCGACTGATCGGCGGCCTGCAGGATGTCCTGATATCGGCGCTGATCGCCGGCCTGCCATCGGACGGACTGATTCTCACAGGGGAGCACGAGGGAAAGGCGGATGTGGCAGGATTCACGCAGGGAGAGCACCTCCTCTGCGGCGATGGTATCAAATCCCAGAGCGCCTCCGCACAGGAAATCACGATACCCGGTTTGGGCGGCGTTCCGGATCGTCTGCCGCAGTCTTTCGCGCAATGTCGGCAGGACAGCGTGCGGAATCATTCGATGGCCGGTAAAACAAACCGACTCCGTTGGGTTCACATGAAATGCGTGTTCCGTCGTTATCATGTCATTCCATCTTCAGTACGGCGAGGAAGGCCTCGCTGGGCACCTGCACTGTACCGAATTGCCTCATTCGTTTTTTTCCTTCCTTCTGCTTTTCAAGCAGCTTCTTCTTTCGGGTGATATCACCGCCGTAGCATTTAGCCAGAACATCCTTTCGCATGGCTTTGACGGTTTCCCGGGCAATCACCTTTCCGCCGATCGCGGCCTGAATCGGTATTTCGAACATCTGCCGCGGAATGACATCTTTCAGCTTCTCCGCGATGGAACGTCCACGCGGATAGGCCTTGTCCCGGTGGACAATGATGCTGAACGCGTCGCAGATGTCTCCGTTCAGCAAAATATCCAGCTTCACCAGGTCGCTCTCCCGATAGTCCTTCATCTCATAATCAAAGGAGGCATACCCACGGCTTCTGCTCTTCACCTGGTCGAAAAAGTCAAAAATGATTTCATTCAACGGCATATCATAGTTCAGCTTTACCCGATTGCCCTCATATTGCATATCCAGAAAAATCCCGCGTTTATCCTGACAAAGCTCCATCAGAGTACCCACATATTCCTGTGGCGTGTACAGCGTGGCATGCACGAAAGGTTCTTCCATTTCGGCGATTTCCCCAATCGGCGGAAGATTGGTCGGATTGTCGATGAAAAGCTCCGTTCCGTCCGTTTTGATCACCCGATAGATCACCGACGGAGCGGTCGTAACCAGATTCAGATCAAACTCCCGTTCCAACCGGGCGGAGATGATGTCCATATGCAGAAGACCCAGAAATCCACATCGGAATCCATATCCGAGAGCCACAGAAGTTTCCGGCTCAAAGGAGAGGGATGCATCGTTCATCCGAAGCTTTTCCAGCGCGTCTTTCAGCACGGGATAATCTGCGCCGTCGGCCGGATAGATACCGCAATAGACCATGGGTGTCACATGCCGGTATCCCGGCAAAGGTGCGGAAGCGGGTCTTTGGGCATCGGTGATTGTATCGCCGACCCGGGTATCCCGCACATCCTTGATCGAGGCGGATACATAACCTACCTCGCCGGCCATCAGCTCATCGCATGGCTTGTAGCCGGGCGCAAAGGTCCCCACTTCCACAACATCAAACTCGCTGCCCGTGGCCATCATCCGCATCTTCATGCCGGGACAGATGCGCCCTTCTTTGACACGGATGAAGCAGATCGCTCCTTTATAGTTGTCATAAAAGGCGTCAAAAACCAGAGCCTGAAGCGGCGCGTCGGGATCACCCTCCGGCGCGGGTATTTCCCTTACGATCGCCTCGAGCACATCTTCCACGTTCAGCCCGGTTTTCGCAGAAATACACGGCGCGCCGGATGCGTCCAGACCGATTACGTCTTCAATCTCCCTTCGAACCTCATCCGGCCGGGCGGAAGGCAGATCGATTTTGTTGATCACGGGAATCGTCTCAAGATTATGCTCCAGCGCCATATAAACGTTGGCCAGAGTCTGTGCTTCAATGCCCTGTGTGGCGTCGACCACCAGCAGGGCACCTTCGCAGGCTGCAAGGGCGCGGCTTACTTCATAGGTGAAATCGACATGCCCGGGGGTATCGATCAGGTTCAGCTCGTATTCCTTCCCATCATTGGCCCGATAGGTCATATGCACCGCTTTGCTTTTGATGGTAATCCCCCGTTCACGCTCCAGCTCCATGCTGTCCAGAATCTGGTCCACCATTTCCCGCTGTTCAAAAACTCCTGTTTTTTCCAGAATCCGGTCGGCCAGGGTACTTTTCCCGTGATCGATGTGTGCCACGATGCAGAAATTCCGAATCCGTTTCATGGATTCTTTCATGTCAGAATGATTCATATGCTGTTAATTCCTCAGTTTATTATTTGCTGCCGTTTTCCGGATCTGTCCGGCCGTCTCCGCCGCTTTCTGTGCTCTTCCTGCCGGATCCGAGCTTGTTCTCCGTCCCGTGAATCAGCCGGACGATATTTGCGCGATGGCGAACCACGCACATCAGAGCCATCAGGATCGACCAGATGATGATGCAGGGGTTCCCCTGGCTGCAGAAAATCGAAACAATCAGTGCATACAGTGTCAGCAGAGTCATGCTGCCAAGGCTGATCCACTTTGTGATGGCGATGACCGCGACGGTTACACCCATACAGATCAGTGCAGGAATGGGAAAACACCACAACATGACACCTGTGCTGGTGGAAACGCCTTTCCCGCCCTTGAAGTGATAGTAGACAGGCCAGTTGTGTCCGATGACGGCAAACAGCCCGGCCAGCAGTGCCGCGTTATGGCTGCCGGTCAGCTGTTCCGCCAGAAAGCAGGACAGAATCCCCTTGATCAGATCACCGGCAAAGGTAATGATGCCAAACTTCCATCCCATCGTGCGCTGGACGTTGCTGGCGCCGGTATTCCCGCTGCCGACCCTGCGCAGATCCGGCCCGTGAAAAAATTTGGCAACCAGAAGTCCGACAGACAGGGAACCGATCAGATAAGCCAGAATGCAGCTGATAATCAGTGAAAAGGGATAGCTCATGAGTTTTCCTTCTTTCTTTCACGCAGAATGAATCGAATAGGAGTTCCCTGAAAATCAAAAGTCTTACGGAAATAGTTTTCCAGATACCGTTCGTAGGAGAAGTTCAACAGCTCCGGATCGTTCACAAACAGGATGAACGTCGGCGGTTTCACACCGCCCTGGGTGGCATAATAGATTTTCAGCCGGCGTCCTCCCTGGGTTGGCGGGGGAAGGTGATCTGTCGCTTCGTTCACCACGTCGTTCAGAAGTCCGGTGGTAATTCGCTTGCAGGCCATGGCATACACTTCCTGAACGCGGGGAAGCACAGTGTTCACCCGCTGGCCTGTTTTCGCGGAAATGAACAGGACAGGCGCGTAATCCATGAATTTCAGATCGCTCAGAATCTGCTTCCTGGTTTTCTCCAGGGTACCGGTTTCTTTCTCCGGCAGGTCCCATTTGTTCACGACGATCAGCACGCCTTTGCCTTCTTCATGAATCAGTCCGGCAATCTTCGTGTCCTGTTCTGTCACGCCGTCCTCCGCGTCCAGCATGAGCAGCGCCACGTCGCATCTCCGGATGGCGCCGATGGCCCGCAGCACACTGTACCGCTCCAGCGAGTTGTCCTCAATGGCGCGCTTCCTCCTGATGCCGGCGGTGTCGATGATGTTAAACCTTCCTCCGTCTTCCGTCACAAGCTCGGTATCGATCGCGTCGCGGGTTGTTCCGGCAATGTCCGAAACCATGGTTCGGTTCATCCCCAGCAGGCGATTGGTCAGGCTGCTCTTTCCAACATTCGGGCGTCCGACAATCGCCAGATGGATCATGTTTTCGGGCGTTTCTTCTTCTCCTGTCTCCTCCGGAAAAAAAGATATAATCCGGTCCAGGAGATCTCCGAAGCCAAGCATATTGGCGCTGCTGATCCCGATGGGATCACCCAGCCCCAGTTCATAGAATTCAAACAGCTGGGAATCCAGGGCGAGGCAGTCGATTTTATTCACAACCAGCAGCACCGGTTTTCCCGTTCTGCGAAGCATGTTTGCGATGTCCCGGTCGTCGTCTGTAACTCCGTCTCGCCCGTCTGTGAAAAAGCAGATGACGTCCGCCGTATCGATGGCGATCCGGGCCTGCTCCCGCATCTGTGAAAGCAGCACATCCTCGCTTCGGGGATCAATCCCTCCTGTGTCAATCATCACAAAGGGATGGCCAAGCCATTCAACGTCAGCGCTGATGCGATCCCGGGTCACTCCGGGAACATCCTCGACGATGCTGATTCTCTTTCCGGCCATTTTATTGAAAAACGTGGACTTTCCGACGTTCGGACGTCCGACGATGGCTACCAGTGGTTTCATGATTTATTCTTCCTCCATTCCGTACAATGCGCGTAAAAACGAATCTCCCGTATTGGGAACAGCCCGGATTGGCTTTCCCAGGATCTCCTGAACCTCCTCCAGCGTCAGGTCATCCAGAAAACAATCGGAATTCTCCCGCAGCATGCTGGCGGAAATCAGAATCTCATCGCAGTCCTTTCCGCGCACGCTGTCAATCAGATCGTGTCCGACAATCAACCCGGCCACCGTCACGGATTCGCCGAAGAAGCGATTCGAAACGGCAATCACCTCAACATCGGTTCCCTCCGGAGCATATTTTTTCGCCAGATCGCGGATGCAGGGATAAGCGGAAACTCCCGTCGGAATCAGAATCTTCCGCTGTCGGAAAGCGGGGCGGGGGAGTTCCTCCGCGGCAATGGCGCATTCCTCTTCCAGCAGGCGGATCATTCCCACGCCGTTTTCAATCTGCGGATAACCCTCATAGAAGTCTTCCGGCGGAATCGGCCGTCCGCTCAGGCAGTAAAACTCATCCGAGGCGAAGACAAATCGCGTACCGATCTCCCGGAAAAACCTCTCCTGAAAAGGGGAGAGAAAATCCAGCAGCTCGCCGGCGCTTTCGCGATCAAAGGGCCGGATCGGCGTCAGACCATCCCTGTGGGCCGTCAGTCCGACAGGTACGATGGCCAGAGACATGGCCGCCGGAAACAACGCCCGAAGGTCCAGAATGGTTTTTCGCAGCACCTCTCCGTCATTCATCCCGGGACAGAGTACGACCTGGGTGTGAAACTGAATGCCGTGGGCAGAAAGTTGATTCAGCCGTTCCATCAGGTTCGCCGCGTGGGGATTGCGCAGAAGATAGCATCGAACCTCCGGATCGGTGGCGTGAACGGAGATGTACAGTGGGGAAGCATGCCGCCGAATAATGCGGGAAAACTCTTCGTCGTCCACGTTTGTCAGTGTGATGTAGTTGCCCATCATCAGGCTCAGCCGCCAGTCGTCATCCTTCACATACAGGGAATCCCGCATCCTGCGGGGCATCTGATCGATGAAGCAGAACTGGCAGTGGTTCCGGCAGGGGCGGGGCTTCATCTGAATCGTTTCGTCCAGGGTCAGCCCAAGCGGCTCCCATTCTTTTTTACGGATATGCACGGTTCGGCATTCTCCGCCTTCGCCGGTGCAAATGTCCATTTCAATTTTCTCCGCTGCGGACAGTGCCTGATAGTCGATCTCGTCGATGACCGTCTCTCCGTTCATCTTTACGATTTGCCATCCGGACTGAATCCCGGCCCGATCGGCCGGAGATCTTTTCGCCACGCTCAGAATCTTGATGGACAACCTGCGCTCACTCCCTGCAAAAGTTTCCCTGATTATTATGTTCAATTCCAAATCACTTGTCAAGCAAAAGCCTAAACACCTTCATAACTCACGTGTAAAGGTACTCTCAATCTGAACTTTCCCAGCCCGGGGACTATGGAAAAAAGAACTCATTCCTTTGCTTGCAGGCAAACCGACATGTTTACGGCGGCGTCATATGTTTGGCATCGGAATAGATTGGCCCTTTTCGGCTGACGTTAACACTGATAATCAGAAAGGCAGCGTACACGGTGCTTAAGCTGTTGACCGTAACAGTCATGCAACACGCGGCAGAAGGTCCGGAAGAAATCTTCAATGATCGGCTTGTCAGCTCCTGAAAAGAGAGGTATAATCATCACATAAGAAAAGGAGGTTCGTCCAATGAACAAATATGTGTTCTCTTCCTGTCTCTTTTCCTGGTGCTGAGCATCTTCCCTGTATATGCGGAGGAAAACGGAATGAAATTTTCAGATAACGCTTCTGATTATGTTTTGCTGGGCGAAGCGGTTCCAGACGCGATCATGGAGATCCGCTATTATTCAACCTATAATTTTGTAGGCGACCGTATTGACGGCTATGAGGAGCCGGTGGCCCTTCTGACAAAAGAGGCGGCGGCGGCCCTGCGTGCAGTCAGCGACGATCTGGTGTCTCGCGGTTACCGTCTGAAAATCTACGATGCATACCGTCCGCAGAAAGCGGTGTCCCATTTTATGAGATGGGCGCTGGATTCTGCGGATACCCGGATGAAGCAGTATTTCTATCCGGAGCTGGAGAAGGACGTACTGTTCCCGCTTGGATATATCAATGAGCATTCCGGACATAGCCGCGGAAGCACCGTGGACCTGACCCTGTTTGATATGAATACCGAAAAAGAGGCGGACATGGGCGGAACATTCGATTACTTTGGCGAACTGAGTCATCCGGATTACCAGGAGATTACGGAGGAACAGTACGGCAACCGCATGCTTCTTCGGGAAGTGATGACAGCCCATGGCTTTAAACCGCTGGCAGAGGAAT
>CADBLV010000011.1 GCA_902795555.1 uncultured Eubacteriales bacterium
GGACACGGAAATCGCCATTAAACTGGTCAAGGATTTTTTTGAAACGGAGCTGGCCAAAGTCCTGAATCTGACACGCGTTTCCGCCCCGATTATGGTGACCCCGGAAAGCGGCCTGAACGACAACCTGAACGGCGTGGAACGCCCGGTTTCCTTCGACATTCTGGAAACGGGGACGACGGCAGAAATCGTCCACAGCCTGGCGAAATGGAAGCGGCAGGCCCTGAAAACCTATGGGTTCTCCGCCGGCGAAGGGCTCTATACCGACATGAACGCCATCCGACGGGACGAGATGACCGACAACATCCACTCCATTTTCGTCGACCAGTGGGACTGGGAGCGGATTATGGCTCCCGGGGAGCGAAACGAAGCTTTTCTGCGGGAGATTGTCGAGCGGATCTATCTCACGCTGCGCAAAACCGAAGGCTTTGTATGCGCCCATTATCCGCACATCCGGCCGGAGCTTCCTGAGCAGATCACCTTCGTGACCACACAGGAGCTTGAAGACCGATATCCTGAGCTGGACGCGAAAGGGCGTGAATACTGGGCCGCGAAGGAATACGGCGCCGTTTTCCTGATGCAGGTCGGCGGAGCACTGAAATCCGGCAAAATTCACGACGGGCGCGCGCCGGACTATGACGACTGGAGCCTGAACGGCGACATCCTGCTTTACGATCCGCTGCTCGACATTTCTCTGGAAGTGAGCTCCATGGGGATCCGGGTTGATCCGGAAACGCTGAAAAAGCAGCTGAAGATTCGCGGATGCGAGGAGCGCGCCGAGCTGCCCTTCCAGAAAGCCCTTCTGAACGGCGAGCTGCCCCAGACCATCGGCGGAGGCATCGGCCAGAGCCGCATGTGCGTGTATTTCGTGCGGAAGGCCCATGTGGGCGAGGTTCAGGCCAGCCTGTGGCCGGACGAGGTGGTTCGTGCCTGCCACAACGCACATATCCCGCTGCTGTAACGATTTTCGGATATCCTGTTTTTCCCGGCGACCGTCCGCTTCACGTGCCACGACAGAAGGGTGTATTCCGGCAACATACAAAACGCAGCCGCCTTTTCATGGGCGGCTGCGTGCTTTTTCACTGAAAAAAGAGAGAGAGCTTTCCCTGCTCTATTCAGGATCAGTCACCTTATCCTGATCATTCTGCCTGTCTGCGTTTTCAGTCACTTCGTTGTTGTCACTTGGCGACGGATCCTCTGTCGCTTCGTTGTCATCAATCAAAGATGGATCCTTCGCCCATCTGCGTTTGAAATAGGCCGCCACCGTACGTGCGTCCTGGCGCATGGATTCGAAAATCTTGCCACGAACCGCACCGACCAGGACAGCCATGGCCACGGGCCCCCCGATCAGACCTACGATGCCGCCGGCCTGCAGACCGACGAACATCCCGATCAGGCTTTCCAGAGGAGAGATGCTCATGGAATTGGACATCAGCTTCGGCTCCAGAAGGCGCCGGATCAGCTGCAGGAAAAGCGTCAGGGCCAGGATCTGCCAGCCGATGCTGATTTCCCCGCCGATGAAATAACCGATCGAGAGCACGATGTAGAGCAGGCCGCTGCCCACCATGGGAATCATTTCCATGATGGCCGCGCCCATTGAGACCACCGCCGCATACTGATAGCCAAAGCAGGAGAGATAGATCCAGCTTATCACCAGCACCATTACGGCAAAAATTCCCTGAACCCGCAGATATCCGATCAGGCTTTTCACGGCACTGTTTGTCAGCTGAGTCGATTTGCTGTCCTGCCGATGACGTTTTCCACCGGGAAGATAAGACCGGATCGTCTCGTAATCCCGGGAGATAAAATACAGGGCCATGGCCAGGAAGCTGATGTAAATCACCATATAGGGCGTGCTCGCGGCCAGACTCACCAGCCAGGTCAGCGCTGCCTGGGCAGCCACAGGACCCAGTTCCGTGATTTGGCGCGTCATGTTGTTCATCGCTTCCAGAACCCATTTTTCCGAATCAGGAGAGACGTTGACCGCGCTTTCCAGGATGCTGTTGGTCAAATTACGGATGCCCGTGACAATTGCCTTGATGATGTCGCCTGAATTGTTTGCAAGATCTGTCATCTGCTGGATGGCAAAGGACAGGAAAAATCCCAAAACGCTGATTCCAACCGCAACCGTCAGAACGACCAGGAAGATGCTGGCAATGGATCGTTTCAGCTTCAGCTTCTTCTCAAAGAAAAGAATCAGCGGCTGCAGCATTGCCGCCATCGGGATGGACAGGATGAAGGGGCTCAGCTTGTCCCAGATCTCCGGAACCAGCACCCAGGCCGCCGCTATTCCGACCAGGATCAGCACGCATTTGACCAGCAACCGCTCCCCCGCTTTCCGATCCTCCGAGAGGGCAGGAACCTCCTCCTTCATCGCTTTTCACCTCATTTCCCCACACGGGTGTTTTTCGCGTTTACCGTGTCAATTTCCTCTCTCCGGAGCTGCGGCGCGCAGGCGGGACATCTTCCCAGTTTGCTGAAGGGTTTTTCCTCCAGATCACCGTATCGGAAGGGCGTCATGGGTTCAAATTTCGAAAGCACCTGCGAGCAGGTTGCCTGAGAATGATAATTCTTTCCTCCGGACGGATTATAATACAGGATCAGTTCGTCATCAGGATAGCCCAGCTCCCGTCCGATTTCATCCCAGATGATCACCTTTGTGGCGGGAGAGCGATGCAAATTGTCCCAAAGCCATTTGATGCCGACTCCTTCCGGCGTTTTTTCCCGCTGCACCCGGATGCATCCATGACTGGCCTTTTCCCCCAGATATCTTTCGCACCTTTTATAATCCCGGATTTCCGCCCCGGTCTTTTCATCCTTCTCGATAGTGCAGGGAACTTCATGAATCAGAATTCCGCTGTTGATCCGCATGCCCATATCACAATACAGACTTCCCGCCCAGAAGCCCCCGGTCCAACTGACCATCAGAAATTCGCCGGCAGGCGTCTCGGCAAAGGGTGTGTCTGCCCTGGGATATCCCGTCGAACAAAGCAGCGTTGCAAACAACTTTCCCTCTTTGAACACATACAGCCGCTGCTGCAGCTTATCGATCACCAGGCCGTATGTCTGATCAACCTCTTTTTCCTCCAGCAGAGAGGTTTTCACATATCCCTGAAAGGGCAGCGCCCACACTTTGACGATCGACCCTTCCTCGCAGCTTGAATACGCTTCTACCAGCGTCCATTCCTCTCCGCGATCCAACACATGGACCGCCTGGCTTGCGCAGGTGATGACACCGGTGTATTCCTCACAGGAAGCATCCGGCTCCTTCCGCGCCCGGATCTGCTCCCGCTGGGCCCCCTTCAGCACCGTGACCGGCTGCGTCAGCACCTGCCAGATGGCTTCCTCGTCCATACAGCCCATCTTCAGATTCCAGAAGCAGATGGCATGATTGCACTGATGCCCGTTTATCTCATTGGGCGTATAATAATCCACATCCGTGGCCAGAAGGGTTTCTCCCGGCTCGGGCAGATCAATTTCCTCAATAATCTCCGCCATGGTCCAGTCTTCCGCCCGGGCTCCGCAGGACAGGAAAGCCGCAGAGAAGCAGCAGAAAAAAAGAACCGGGGTCAGCAGAAGCACAGAAAGGGCCATCCCTGAACCAATCCGTTTCTTCATTGCCCGGTTCCTCCTGTCCATTCACCCGCATCAGACAAAGGCCGCTTATTTCAGCCCCTGAAGCTTCGCCCACGCGGCATCGATCGTCTCCTGATGGCTTGTCGCATACTGTCCGATTTTTTCAACCTGCTCCTGCGTCCTCGGGAAATGCAGACAGCTGTGGCCGGCAAAGTTGTTATCCGTGATATGCTGCGTTCCGTGCGGTGAGGAATGCGTGGAAGCCAGATAGACGCTTCCGTTCGAGAAAACCACCCAGACCGCCTTGGGATTCCAGGTGTTCCCTCCGAAGATTTTCAGCATTTTCGACGTGTCGGCAGCAGTCAGCGGTTCATAGTCCGCATGGGCGCCGAGGGAGAAAATATGCGCCTGATAGGAGATACCGCTGCCCGGATCATACACCGTGACATAGGGATAGCTCCGCGCCACATCCTTGACAGACGTATACCAGTTTTCATATCGCACCTGTCCGGCGGAAGGCTTCGCACCGGAAACAACACCGGTGGACACCGTCGCAGTCGCAGCCGGCGCGGTAGTCTCTGTTTCCGTCGCTTTGCCCGTGGCTGAAACCGCCTTTCCGCCGCTCAGAACCGCCATCGTTTTACTGCCGGCCACCCCGTCCGCCTTCAGAGCGTTCGCCTTCTGGAAAGCAGTCACTGCCTTCTGCGTTTCCGCGCCGAAGACTCCGTCCGCCTTCCCGGAGAGATAACCCAGTTTGATCAGCAGGTTCTGCAGATCCTTCACAGCCGAACCGGTCGAACCCCGTTTCAGCGATTCGTTTTTCGTTTCCTCTTTGGCAGTTTCCTTCTCGGTGGATGCGGCCTTCGCGTTTCCGCCATAGAGCATCTTCTGGGTTTCCGCCCCCGCTGTCCCGTCAGCGGAAAGCCCGTTGTTCTTCTGGAATGCCTTTA
>CADBLV010000012.1 GCA_902795555.1 uncultured Eubacteriales bacterium
CTTCCGATAAGCCGCTTTGATCTCATCTTCCGTCGCGGAGGATGATACCCCGAGAACCGCAAAAGGGTCACTGTTGAGCATCCTGATCCTCCTTTCCGGCCTGCGCCTTCTTCGTACGCTTTTTTTCCATCTGGTGATATCGCTGCCATACGCCGCCGTAGATGATGTTCCGCAGCAGGTTCAAATCCGTTTCCAGCGGAAGAATCTCAAAACGCTCGGCCGCTTCGGCGATCAATAATTCCAGGGTCTGATGAACGAATTCGTGATCATCCGTTCTGTCGTAAAAGGCATTCAGGGGATTAAATCTGCGCTTCTTCCGGTCGGCCTCGAGATCGTCGACGGCATCCATCCAGTAAACAAACCGGCCCAGGCTTTCTCCCACGCCATAGAGCGTGGAAGCCCAGAGATCCTTCGGATAGGGGACAAACACGGCCCCCAGCATCCGTCCGCTCAGATTACAGAGCGTATCGGGATCGGGATCCGCGGTTTTTTCCAGACGCCAGATTTCTTCCAGCGCGGATCGAACCGCCCCCGACTGCTCCGGAAAGAGCGCCTTAACCTTTTCGAAAGAGGGCCGCAGCTTCTTTTCCATGATCCGGCCGCTGCTCCCGCCTTCGTCCATCACCTGATCCACTGCCTTATAGTAGGAAAGAAGCAGGTTCATATCCGCGGCGTAGTCAATCAGGCGGGATTGCTCATAGGGATGCGCCTTCAGGGGATGCACGCCGCAACGGGCAGGGCACAGTTTGCTCTCCGGCTCATACAGAGAATGCAGAAGCAGGGCCAGAAAAGTCATGTCATTGCTCAGGGTCAGCCTTGCCGCCTGCCCGTATCGATCCAGCAGGCTGTGGCATACTCCGCAGTACAACGCCCGATATCTGTTTTTTTCCGCCTCGCTTAAACCGCTGAGCACCGGCGAAATATATCCGAACATTCATTTCCCTCCGGATTTAAAACCGTCCAAAAAATCATGGCTTCCGGCGCGATTTATACATCATAGGAACCATCCTCATTCTGACCGTCCCGGGAGGCGTCGCGTTCCTTTCCGCGGCGGGCCTGGGCCCTGTCGGCTTCTTCCTGCTTCCGCTTCCGTTCCGCGTCCTCCGCGGCATATTGCTCCGCGTCCCGGATGGCCCGGTCAATATCCGCCCGGCTCATGTTCCCGCTGCCGGAAATGGTGATATCCTGAGAATGATTTGTTCCCAGGTCTTTGGCCGTTACGTGCACAATCCCGTTCGTATCGATGGTGAAGGTGACCTCGATCTGCGGAACACCCCTCAGCGCCCGGCGAATGCCGTTCAGGCGGAATTTCCCCAGGGATTTGTTCGCGGAGGCGATTTCCCTCTCTCCCTGCAGGACATTGATCTCCACACTGGTCTGGAAATTGGCCGCCGTCGTAAACACCTGGGAATGCTGGCAGGGAAGGGGCGTGTTTCGATCAATGATGCGCGCAAACACATCTCCGAGCGTTTCAATGCCCAGAGAAAGCGGCGTTACGTCAATCAGCACCAGACTGTTGATTGTCCCGGTCAGCACGCCTCCCTGCAGACAGGCGCCCATGGCTACGCATTCATCCGGATTGATATCCCGGCTGGGTTCCTTTCCGGTCAGCCGTCTCACGGCATCCTGAACCGCGGGAATCCGGGTGGATCCGCCGACAAGCAGCACCCGATCCAGCGCGGACGCCGTAATCCCCGCATCGGCCATGGCCTGCTGTACCGGGCCTTTCGTTTCTTCCACCAGGTGAGCCGTCAACTCGTTAAACCGGGCTCTGGTGAGCGTACATTCCAGATGCTTCGGTCCGCCGGCGTCCTGATAGAGGAAGGGGAGATTGATGACGGTTTCCATCGCGGAGGACAGCTCAATTTTGGCTTTTTCCGCCGCTTCCGCCAGTCGCTGCATGGCCATGGGATCTTTGGAAAGATCTTTCTGATGGGTTTTGCGGAACTGATCCAGCAGATATCCGACGATGCACTGGTCGAAATCATCGCCGCCCAGGTGATTGTTTCCGGCCGTGGCCAGCACTTCAATCGTGTCTCTGTCGATATCCAGAATGCTTACGTCAAAGGTGCCGCCGCCCAGATCGTAAACCATGATCTTTTTCGGATCGCCTTTATTGAATCCGTAAGCCAGGGCGGCGGAGGTGGGCTCGTTGATAATACGCATCACGTTCAGCCCCGCGATGAGCCCCGCGTCTTTGGTCGCCTGCCGCTGGGCATCGGAAAAATAGGCGGGAACCGTGATCACCGCGTCGGTCACCGATTCTCCGATATAGCTTTCCGCGTCGCTTTTCAGCTTGGCCAGGATCATGGCGGAGATTTCCTGAGGCGTGTACGCTTTGCCGTCTACCGTGAATTTTTTATTTGTGCCCATATCCCGTTTCACGGAGGAGAACGTCCTGGCAGAATTGGTCACCGCCTGACGCTTGGCGGCCGAGCCGACCAGACGCTCCCCGCTTTTCGTGAAGGCGACCACAGAAGGCGTCGTCCGTCCGCCTTCCGCGTTGGGGATGATGACAGCTCTGCCGTTTTCCATGAAGGAAACACAGGAATTGGTCGTTCCCAGATCGATTCCGATCAGCTTTGACATGGACGGAATCCCTCCTTTGCGTTTGCCGCGTTCGTTGCGTTCGCAACTGTTCTGATCATAACGATCCCATTTTACCGTCTTTCGACGGTTTTGTGAAAGGAAAGTGAAAATTCAGATCAGGCCCGGGAAATCCGATTGCCATTTTTCGCTCGAGGTGATAAGATACCCTGGAAGGAGCGTGATCACGATGGAAAGACCCAACGCATGGAAATCTTATACCCCCAAAGACCTGGAAGAAGTGAATCAAATCTCAGCAGCCTATCGATCTTTTATCGACAACGGAAAAACCGAACGGGAATGTGTCGCACAATCGATTGCGATGCTTGAAAAAGCCGGATATTATTCCCTGGATCGGGCAATTCGGGAAAACAGAAAGCCGGTATCGGGAGACAGGATCTATGTCAATATCATGAATAAAGCGGTTCTTGCCTTCCACCTTGGGCAAAAGCCCCTTGAAGCGGGAATGAACATTGTGGGCGCCCATATTGATTCCCCGCGGCTGGATCTGAAGCAAAATCCCTTCTATGAGGACAGTGATCTGCTTCTGGCGGATACCCATTATTACGGCGGCGTCAAGAAATATCAATGGGTGGCCCGGGAACTGGCGCTTCACGGCGTCGTGGTGAAGAAGGACGGCGAAGTGATCAGACTGGCTATCGGTGAGCAGGCAGATGATCCGGTGGTGGGCGTCAGCGACCTGCTGATTCACCTTTCCCAGAAACAGATGGAAAAGAAGCTGTCCGAGGCCATCGAAGGCGAAAAACTGGATTTGATTCTTGCCGGACAACCGTTGAATGGGGAAGAAAAGGAGCCGGTCAGGGCGAATCTTCTGAAAATCCTGAAGGATCAGTATGGCATTGAGGAGGAGGACATGATCTCCGCGGAGATCGAAGTGGTTCCCGCCGGAAAAGCGCGGGATTTCGGCCTGGACCGCAGCATGATCATGGGCTATGGCCATGATGACCGGGTTTGCGCCTTCGCGGAGCTGGAAGCCCTGCTGTCGCTGAAGGAGATTCCGGAAAAAACCTGCTGCGGCATGCTGGTGGACAAGGAAGAAATCGGCAGCGTCGGCGCGACCGGTATGCGTGCGAACTATCTGGAAAACGCTGTGGCCGAGCTGCTTGCCCTTCAGGGGGAATACAGTGAATTGAAAGTCCGTCGGGCGCTGAAAAACAGCAGCATGCTCTCCTGCGATGTCAGCGCGGGTTTCGATCCGCTCTATGCCGACGCGTTCGAAAAAAAGAACGCCGCTTTCCTGGGGCGGGGCGTCTGCTTTAACAAGTTTACCGGTTCCCGCGGGAAGAGCGGATCCAATGATGCCAACGCGGAATTCATGGCCCGCCTCCGGAAAATCATGGACGAAGCGAAGGTTTCCTGGCAGACAGCAGAGCTGGGACGCGTGGATCTGGGCGGCGGCGGCACGATTACCTATAGCTGCGCGCTCTATGGCATGGAGGTCATTGACAGCGGTGTCGCGGTGCTGAACATGCACGCCCCCATGGAAATCATCTCCAAAGCGGATCTGTATGAAGCGGTCAAGGCATACCGGACTTTTATGAAAAACGCCTGACAGATTCCCGTTGATCTAAAAAAACCTTGCTTCTTTCAGCAGGTTCCGATTCGCAAACTGTGACAGAGAGGGCGCCGTGTTTACAGCGGCGCCTTCTCCTTTCTTTCGAGACAGTCCAGGGCAGGATCCATGGCAACGGGCCAGGGAAGGCTTCGCAGCTTTCGGTCTGTCAGCAGGACATATCCTTCCGGAGGGGCTGATACAGGCTGAACCTCACAGGTCCAGATTTCCATCTCCCAGACCCGGTGCGTAAACACATGACGGGCTGCCTTCTCATAGCGAACAGACACAGGCGTCAGGCCAAGCCCGCGCGTTATTTCACTCCGCAGCTGTTCTCCGGTGAAATGCCCGTCCAGCATGGGAAAGCACCACAGGCCATGCAGCATCTTTTCCGTTCTTTGCCGGGCCAGGATCCGATCTCCCACATGAATCAGCAGCACCGTGCAGGGGACGATTTTCGGCTTTTTCGCTTTTGGAAGGCACGGAAGCACGGAAGCGTCTCCGGCTTTACAGGCGTCGCAAAACCCGGAAAGGGGACATCGGCGACAATCCGGCGTTCCGGGAACGCAGATCACAGCGCCCAGATCCATCATGGCCTGATTATGATCTCCGGGCCGATCCGCGGGCACAAGGCTTTCCGCCATGGTTTCGATCTGACGGCGAACAGTCGTGTTGCTGATTTCCTCCCGGATGCCAAACAGACGCGAAACTACCCGAATGACGTTTCCGTCGATTGCCGCAACCGGTTGGTTCCACGCGATGGAGGCAATCGCTCCGGCGGTATAGGGCCCAATCCCTGTGATTTTCCGAAGCGCTTCCGGTCTTTGAGGAATATCGCTTCCATAATTCCTGACAATCTGCCTGGCACCGGACAACAGATTCCTGGCCCGGGAATAATAACCCAGACCCTGCCACATTTTCATGACATCCTCATCCCGGGCGCTTGCCAGGGAGGCGAGGGTCGGAAAACGACGCAGAAAACGTTCATAATACGGAATGACTGTTTCAACCCGGGTTTGCTGCAGCATGATCTCGCTGACCCATATGCAGTAAGGATCACGCGTGTTACGCCAGGGAAGCACGCGGGCATTGCGGTCGTACCAGGCCAGCAGGGCCTCTGTTATTTCTGAGGTTTTCATTAGGCTATCTTCTCCGTCAGATCCCCAAGACTTTTCTCATACTGCTCCCGGCTGATGGCCCCATGCTCCAGGAACTGGTCCAGGATTCGTTTCTGGCGGAAGAACAGCTCCCGGTTTTTCTCCTTATGGGTCATTTCTTCCCAGGGCTTC
>CADBLV010000013.1 GCA_902795555.1 uncultured Eubacteriales bacterium
AAAATCATGATGAAGCAGTTTTTCCGGGGGGCAGGGCTGCCGGTGCTGCCGGGGGTGTGGGCGTCCCGCCGGGCGTTTGCCGCGGATTCGGATGGGGTTGTTGAAAAAGTCAGGAAGGAAATCGGGTTTCCCGTGTTTGTGAAGCCGGCCAATCTGGGATCCAGCATCGGCGTATCCCGGGCGGATGACGAAAACGCTCTTCGGGAAAGCCTGGCGCTGGCTTTTGAATATGACCGGCGGGCTTTGATTGAAAAAGGACTGGACCGGCCGATTGAACTGAACTGCAGCGTTCTGGGATATGATGGGGAAATCGAGGCTTCGCCGATTGAAATGCCGATCAGCGGGGAAGACTTCCTGGATTTTCATGAGAAGTATCTGGCTTCCGGCGGCAGCAAGGGGATGGCCAGCCTTCACCGGGTGCTGCCGGCGCCGATCGATGAGGAAATGAAGGAACGGATTCAGGAGCTGTCCCGGGAGATCTTTGTGATGCTGGACTGCAAGGGCGTGGTTCGGATCGATTATATGTGCGACCGGGAAACCGGGGAGTTGTATATTACGGAGATCAATACCATTCCGGGCAGCCTGGCCTTTTATCTCTGGGAGAACGCCGGGCTGAGCTATGAAAAGCTGATCGATCGGATGGTGGCCTGCGCGGAGGCGGCCCACGAGGACAGGAACGCCGCAAACTATGCGTTTTCCAGCGATATTCTCTCCCAGGCGAGCGTTGGCTCGAAAGGCACAAAGGGGTCAAAAGGCACAAAGAGGTCGTAATATGCATTTAAATGAGATTCAATCCCCGGAGACCCTGCGGGCGATGACGGCTTCCGAAGTGAGCGATCTGGCGGGGGAAATCCGGGAGGAACTGATTCAGACGGTTGCCCGGAACGGCGGTCATCTGGCGTCAAACCTGGGAGTGGTGGAGCTCACCCTGGCGCTGCATCGGGTTTTTCATGCCCCGGAGGACAAGCTGATCTTCGATGTGGGCCATCAGAGTTATGTCCATAAGATGATTACGGGGAGATTTGACCGGTTTCATACCCTGCGGGAATACGGCGGGATTTCCGGCTTTCCCAAGCGGGGAGAAAGCGAATATGACTGCTTTGAAACCGGGCATGCCAGCACAGCGATTTCAGCGGCGCTGGGGTTTGCGCGGGCCCGGGATTTTCGGGGAGAAGGATATGACGTGGTGGCGGTGGTGGGGGACGGCGCGCTGACCGGCGGCATGTGCTATGAAGCGCTGAACGATGCCGGCCACGGACACACCCGGATGATTGTGGTCCTGAATGACAATGAGATGAGCATCGCGCCCAATGTGGGCGCCCTTTCAGCCTATCTGACCCGCCTGCGGATCAGCGGGGGATGGCGGAGCGCCAAGAAGCGGGTGCGGCATCTGAACAACACGCCCCTGAAGCCGATCTATCGCCTGATTCACAGCGGGAAGAGTATGATGAAGTCCGTCATCATGAAGGATTCGGACGTGGGTTTTTTTGAGGCGCTGGGGTTTCAGTATTTCGGTCCCATTGACGGACATGATATCGTTTCGCTGGAAAACACTTTCCGTCAGGCGCGGGATGCGCAGGGCCCCTGCGTCATTCATGTGCTGACGCTCAAGGGCCATGGATATGAACAGGCGGAACGGAAGCCGGAGGCTTTTCATGGGACGCCCCCGTTTTATATTGAAACCGGCAGCCGGATCAAGCTGCCTGATTCTCCCTCCTGCGGACATATCGCGGGGAATACCCTGGCCGAGCTGAGCCGGAACGACACGCGGATTGTTGCCGTGACAGCTGCGATGCCCCTGGGAACCGGGATGGATCATTTTGCAGAGATCTTTCCTTCCCGGCTGATTGACGTGGGCATTGCGGAGGAGCATGCGGCCACGATGTGCGCGGGGATGGCGGCAGGCGGCATGAAGCCCTATTTTGCGGTGTACGGGAGTTTCTTTCAACGCTGTTATGACCAGATGATTCATGATGTGGCGATGCAGCGTCTGCCTGTCACGTTCCTGCTGGACCGATGCGGGATCGGCGGGGAGGACGGACAGACTCATCATGGTCTGTTCGACCTGGCGGCTGCCCTGCCGGTGCCGGGGATGAATGTGCTGGCCCCGGCCGACACGGAAGAGCTGGTGGAGATGATCCGGTGGAGCGCGGGCAGCGAAGAGCCCTGCGTGATTCGTTATCCGAAATATCTGCCCCGGCGGGAAAAAGGGGAAGGGAACGGAAACGGCGAAGACGCGGAGCCGAAAGAAGAAACCGGCGCAGCGGAAGGAAAAGATTCCGGGGAGAATCGGATCTTCCGCTTCGGGAAATGGCAGGTTGTGCGGGAAGGAACGGATGGGGTTATTCTGGCAGTGGGCAGCATGGTGGCCGCGGCCGTGGAAATTGCGGATTTGCTTGCCGGAAAAGAAGACGCTTTGAAAGCGAGCCCGGCCGGACGTAGGGATTCCAAAGGAAGATCCGCGGAAAAAATGACCTCACGTAGGATCAGCCTTCGAGTGGTCAACTGTTCTACGGTGAAGCCTCTGGATGAGGCATTCCTGGAATCTGTCCCGGCCGATCTGCCGGTTTTTACCCTGGAAGAGCATATGCTCATCGGCGGCTTCGGCGCATTTGTGCGGTCTTTCTGGGAGGGGAAGGCTGTTCGCCCGAAGGTGACCTGCTTCGGCGTTCGGGACGTCTTTATTCAGCATGGGGATCATGATCATCTGCTGGCAGACGCGGGGCTGAAGCCCGAACAGGTGGCCCTGGCCATTCGGGAAAGCCTGCAGGCTGGAGCGAGCTGCTCTGCATGTGATCCGTAATCCACAGCAGGCGGTGGACGGATCATCAAAAAAACAAAACAGCCAACCGACTGGAAAGACGGACGTGAATCTGTAGTTCACCAAGGAGGCATAAGAACAACGTGAAGCAGCGAGCCGATGTGGCGCTGGTGCAGCGAGGCCTGGCAGAAAGCCGTGAAAAAGCGCAGGCTGCGATTCTGGCGGGAGAGGTCTGGATGAACGGCGGACGGATTCGCAAATCCTCTGAAATGATCCGGGAAGAGGATGCGCTGGAGCTGCGTTCTGTGTCCGAGCAGTATGTCAGCCGGGGCGCTCTGAAGCTGGAAAAGGCAGTGCAGGTTTTTCACGCGGATTTTCGGAATCGGGTTGTGATGGATGTGGGGGCCAGCACCGGCGGCTTCACGGATGTGTGCCTGCGGGCCGGCGCCAGGCGTGTTTATGCCATCGACGTGGGATACGGTCAGCTGTCCTGGAAGCTTCGAAACGATCCCCGGGTTGTAGTGATGGAGCGGACCAATGCCCGATATCTGACGCCGGAGGTTTTTGACGAAAGGCCTGAAATGGCCGTGATGGATGTCAGCTTTATTTCGATCTGTCTGGTGCTTCCGGCGCTGTTTCGGATCCTGGGGGAGCATGGCGTTGTATATACGCTGATTAAGCCGCAGTTTGAAGCCGGACGGGAACAGGTTGGAAAGAAAGGGGTTGTCCGGGATGCGGCGGTACACGAGGCGGTGATCCGGCGGATTCGGGATTTCCTGCCGGAGGAAGGCTGGGAAATGGTCGCCTTAAGCTTCTCGCCCATCACGGGGCCGGAAGGGAATATGGAGTTTCTGGCGGAGCTGAGACCCGCAGGCCATGAGGGGAGAACGGAGGCCGGGGAAAAAGCTGCGGCCGGAGACGGTATCGGGAAGGCAGAACTCCCGGGGGGCCAAAAAACCGGACAACAGGAAGCCATGCAGCCTGTTTCCGACCGGATGATCGCGGAAACGGTGGCCCGGGCGCATGAAACCCTGGGAAAGAATCGGGAATGAAGATCCTGAAGGAGATCTCCCTGCCCGGAAATGTGCGGGCGGTTTGAGAAAAAAGGGAGGTGAAGAATGTGTTCAGGACCATCCAGCTGTTCTGGATGCCGAATCATCGCCGGGCAGAGGCCTGCGCCGAGGAAGCGGAGCGCTATCTGGTTTCCAGGGGCGTGACGGTGTTGCGGCCGGAGGATATGGATTCCGACCGGTTTCCGGCCGCACAGCCGCAAGACGCGGATCCGGTTCAGGTTCCGGCGGCGCAGCCGCAAGACGCGGATCCGGACCGGATTCCGCAGCTGATGATCACCTTCGGCGGCGATGGGACGCTCCTGGGCGGAGCCCGGCGGGCGCTTCAGATGGATATCCCTCTGATGGGCATTAATCTGGGAACCATCGGATTTCTGACGGAAGAGGAACCATCCCGGCTTCAGGAGGCGCTGGAACGGATTCTGCAGGGAGCGTATATGATGGAGGAGCGGTTCCTGCTGGAGGCCGTGGTTGTTCCGGCGGAGGAACATCTGCCGCAGGCAGAGCCCCATCCCGGCGAAGAGCTTCCGCGGTCATCGGAGCTTTCTTCCGCGGGCACACGTCTGTTCGCGCTCAATGATGTTGTGGTTTCCCGGGGCGGTTTTGCCCGGCTGATCCGAACGGAATGCACGGTCAACGGCGAGCCCTATGGCGTCTTTACGGCTGACGGGCTGGTGGTGTCCACCCCGACGGGGTCAACGGGATACAATCTGTCTGCCGGCGGGCCGATTGTGGAGCCGGGAATGGACTGCATGATTATCACGCCCATCTGTCCCCATTCCCTGCAGCATTGTTCCAGCGTCATTTCCTCGCGTTCCGAAATTCGGATCTCCCTCTGCCCGGACCGGAGTCAGTCAGCGGTGCTTCAGATCGACGGGCAGTCTGTGGCTGATTTGCGGGCCGGGGATGAAATCGTCATTCGCGGAACGGATCGAAAAATGCGCCTGCTGCGGCTGCATCCCTATTCGTTTTTTACGCGGATCCGGAAGAAGATTTTTTGAGGTGTCGTCATGAAGACAGCAAGACAGAACGAGATCCTGGCGCTCATTGACCAGGAGCATATTGAAACCCAGGCAGAGCTGGCGGATGCCCTCAGACGGCGGGGATATCGGGTAACGCAGGCCACGGTTTCCCGGGATATCCGGGAGCTGCGGCTGGTGAAAGCCGGCGGCTCCGGCGGATATCATTATGACCGGCCGACCAGACAGGAACACACGGTCAGTGACCGGCTGATCCGGATTTTACGGGATTCGATGGTTTCGGTGGATCACGCGGGCCAGATGGTTGTGGTCCGCACGCTGAGCGGCTCGGCCAATGTGGCCGCCGAGGCGATTGATACCATGGAATGGCCGGAAATTCTGGGAACGATTGCCGGGGACAACACGATTTTCATCGTTGTTCGCGATGCGCCGGACGCGGCGGGGGTGGCCGAACGTCTGGCCGGGTTGACGCAGGAGACAGAATGACCGACAGAGATGCGGTGAATGGAAAGATCGGGAGGCAGAGGGATGCTTGAATCTCTGGCGATGAAGAACATCGCGCTGATCGAACGGATGGAAGTTTCCTTTCATCCCGGCATGAATGTTCTCAGCGGCGAAACAGGCGCGGGAAAAAGTATTGTGGTGGACGCGGTGAATCTGATCCTCGGATCCCGGGCCGACCGGAGCCTGATCCGGTCCGGCTGTGAACGGGCCAGCGTGGAAGCCGCGTTTGTGCTGCCGCCGTCCCATCCGGCCCTGCCCCTGCTGGCCGCGCAGGGGATTGAGACATATTTTGCCCACGAGCGCCAAAGTAGTCAGCCGGCACGAAATGACAGAGGTGAGCCGGCGCCCACAGAGGAGACAGAGTCGGAGCTGATTGTCTATCGGGAAATCACCGCCGGCGGCAAGAACACCTGTCGGCTGAATGGGGTGCTGGTGTCTCTGGCGTCGTTCAGGTCTGTGGCGGAAACCCTGATGGATATTCACGGTCAGAACGATCATCAGTTTCTGTCCCATCCGGAGCAGCAGCTGGCTTTTCTGGACAGAATGGGGGATGAGGCGCACCGGGAACTGCTTTCTCAGGTTGGCGAGGCGTATCAGGCGTTTATCCGGAATCACCGGGAATACGCAAAGCTGGTGCGAATGGGAAAACGGAAGGACGAGCGCCTGGCGGAAATCAAAAAAGAGCTGCTTTTGATTCGAAAGGCGGATCTCGCCGGGACCTCGGAGGAGAAGCTTCGCCGTGAGTATCAGGCGGAACGAAGGGCCGTCAAAAGTCGGGACATGCTGTCGGAAGCTTACGCGATGCTGATGTCGGAAGACGGTGTAGGCGAAAGCTGCCTGGACGTTCTGAAGAAAGTTCGCCGGCTGCTGGAGGAGGCGGCGGAAGCTGAGGCTGAGGCTGAAGCAGAGGCGGAGGCAGAGGAGGCTCTGTCAGAGCTTTCCCGAAGCAAGGCCGCGGAGGCGGAAAACGATCCCGCAGCCCGGCAGGACGGCGGCGGCGGGAATGCGGGAAATCCGTCCGGGAGTGACGGCGGGACTTCGGGGAATCTGTCCGGGAGCGACGGCGACGGCGAAACCTCTGGGAATCCGTCCGGAGGCGACGGCGGGGAAGGAATCCTTGCGGAGCTTTCACGGCGATGCGATGCGGTGTATTATGAATTAGAGGAAATCGGTTATCAGCTGTCGAATGAAATGTCGGAAATGACCTCGAACGCGGAGCGCCTTCCGGAAATGGAACAGCAGCTGTCCGCCCTGTCCGCGCTGAAGCAGCGCTATGGGGATGAAAAGCGTGTGCTGGAGGCGGAGGTTTCCCTGCGGAAAGAGTTGAAAACCCTGTCCAATCTGGATGAAACCACGCAGGAAACGGCCGCGGAGCACAAAAAGCTGTTGGCCGCCTATCGGAAATCGGCATCAGCCCTTACCGCTTCTCGCAGGGCCCTGGCGGAAACCTTCGCGCAGAGAATGCGTTCGGAGCTTGTTCAGCTGGGCATGCCGCAGATCGCCTTTGAAGTCGCGTTCGGGCTCAATGAAACCGGAAAGCCGCTGATGCCCACGGAAACAGGGGACGACCGGATTGAATTCCTGATGAGCGCGAACCCGGGGGAACCGTTATTGCCCATGGCGAAAATCGCCTCCGGCGGCGAGCTCAGTCGGATCATGCTGGCGCTCAAGGTGCTGGAATCCGGGCGAAGCGGGATGGATGCCATGGTTTTCGATGAAATCGACACCGGGATCTCCGGCCGCATGGCGCAGGTGGTGGCGGAAAAGATGATCCGGATTTCTGACGGGCAGCAGGTGATTTGCGTCACACACCTGCCGCAGATTGCCGCCGCGGCGGATCACCAGTATCTGGTTTCGAAATCCGTTTCCGAGGGGCGAACCTATACCACCGTGCAGGAACTGGATGAATCGGGGCGCGTGTCGGAAATCGCCCGGATGATCAGCGGCGCGGACGGCATCGGCGAGCGGGCCGAGGAATATGGTCGGAATATGCTGGAAAGTGCCGGGAGAATGAAAGCAGATCGATAAGCCGTCGGTCTGACGAATGAGGGAGACATATTTTGTTCACGATCCGCGCAAGCGGGAGTGAGTACAAAATAGTCAACCGAACAGAATGACAGATGTGGACCTGCAGTTTACATGAGGAGGTAAAAAACCGTGAGTTCCTGTATCAGCCATGTACGCGTTGAAAACGATACCCTGTTGATGGATCTGGAAGGCCGGCTGGATTCCCTGAACGCCGCAGAAACCGAGGAGGTCGGTCTTCAGGCCCTGAAGACCTTCCCAGGGCTGCCCGTGGTGATGGATGCGGAGAAACTGACCTATATTTCGAGCTCCGGGCTGCGGATCCTTCTGAAAATGAAAAAAGCGGCTTCCGCGGATATGTCGGTGCTGAATGCTTCTCATGAAGTCTATGCGATCTTTGAGGTGACCGGGATGAGCAGCCTTCTGGATGTCCGGAAAAAGCTCCGCACCGTTTCTGTGGAAGGATGCGATGTGCTGGGCAAAGGGGCCTTCGGCACGGTTTACCGGCTTGATGGGGATACCGTCGTCAAGGTTTATCGAACCGGGGAGGCCGCGATTCCGGATATTGAGCGGGAGCGGGAGAATTCCCGCAAAGCGTTCATGGCCGGCGTGCCTACAGCGATCCCGTTCGATGTTGTGCGCGTGACGATGCCGCCTGAACCGGATCAGTTCGGAGCGGTATATGAATTAATCAATGCCCGGAGCTGTTCCGAGCTGGTGCGGCAGAATCCCGCTGTCCTTTCCGATCTGATTCCGCGATATGCGGCATTTCTGAAGAATCTGCATTCCCTGACAGTGCCTTCCGGGCAGCTGAAGTCCCTCAGGGATAAGTATTTAAACTATCTGGAAGTGATTGCTGCCAGCCTTTCGGAAAAAACCGCCGCGCGCCTGAGAGAGCTGCTGACGGCCATGCCTGAGGACAATCGGGTGATTCACGGAGATCTGACCATGAATAATCTCATGGTGTCTGACGATGAGCTGATTCTGATCGATATGGATCATCTGTCCACGGGCAATCCGGTTTTCGAATTTGCGAGCCTGTTCGCCGCCTATGTGGCCTTTAATGAGGATGATCCTGATGACAGCCTCCGCTTTCACGGCCTCAGTCAGGAAACAGCCGCGCGAATCTATCACGAAACCTTTTCCGCCTATCTGGAAGGCATGGCGGCAGAAAAGGCTGAGGAGAAGGCGCAGATCATGGGCTACCTGCGATTTTTGAAAATTCTGATCATTGAGCAGGAAGAACGAAAGGATGACCTGAAAGCCCTGCAGATCCGTCATACTGCGGAACATCTAGATCGGCTGGTTTTCGGGGTGGACAGTTTGATACTTTAAAAACCGCAGCGTCCGGTATGGCGTGAGATGTACGGCATGAGCATGAAACGCTGAAACACCGGCGCTCTGCGACACGGAGGAACGATCATGTATTCCATTCAGGAAGTGAGCCGGAAGACAGGCCTTTCCGCTCATACCCTGCGCTATTATGAAAAGGAAGGCCTGATCTTCGATGTCAGGCGCAGCCAGGGTGGCTTTCGTCAGTATTCAGATGAGGATCTGGAGCGATTGGGGCTGATCTGCTGCCTGAAGAATACCGGGATGCCCATCAATGAAATCGCCCGCTTTGTCCGATTGGCCCGGGAAGGGGACCGGACGCTGGAAGAACGGGTTGCATTGCTGCGGGATCATCGGGATCAGATGCTGGAGAGGATGGCGGAAATGCAGCGGTATCTGGATAAGGTGACATGGAAACTGAATTTCTATTCTGAAAAGCTTCGGGTTTATCAGGAAACAGGCACAAAATAATCAAAAGCCGAAGGGATTCTCCCCTTCGGCAGGCGCGGGCATGGAAACAAGCACAGAACGATAAAAAGGCGCGGGCATGGAAACAGGCGCGTCACGGACGGACAACGTCCAGCCTGTGAAAAACTTCTCCGGCCAGGGTTTTCCATTGAAAGACACCGTTTTCAAAAATCATATAGCTGTGGGGAGAATGTGCTTTGGGAATGGCGACAGAGCCCGGATTGAGGCACAGAACGGAGGCCTGTGGTTTTTCCGGAAAGTCGGGATCCTCTGCGATATGGCCTGAACCGGCGAAAGCGCCGGAGACAATTTCGCGCTTTTCCCAGGAAGGGATATGCGTGTGTCCGTAGAGCAGAATGTCGCCGGCCGTCAGGGGCGGCAGATGATCCGGATGGTAAAGATGCCCATGGGTAGCGTACATTGCGAAGCCGTCGATCCAGATCATCGCGTAATCAGCCAGCAGCGGAAAATCAAGCACCATCTGATCCACTTCCGTGTCGCAGTTTCCGCGGACGCACAGAATGCGGTTCTTTTTTTCGTTCAGCAGGGAAATCACTTCTTTGGGGGCATAGGCTTCCGGGAGATCATTGCGGGGCCCATGATACAGAATGTCGCCGAGCAGCAGCATCCGTTCCGCCTTTTCCCGGTCCCATGCCCGAAGCAGGTCCCGACAGAATTCGGCCGATCCGTGAAGATCCGAGGCAATCAGGAGTTTCATCTTCCGACCTGTCCTTTCCGGGTGTGATGCTGTCTTGACCCTACACCAGCTCGAACCGGCGGGTCAGCAGCAGATGATCCGCAAAACCGGTGGAGAGCTCAAAAATGCCGGGCTCGGAAATTTCCTGACAATTGAAATTCCAGAAACGCAGCTGCTTTTCGGTCACTGTGAAGGAAACGGTTTTCGTTTCGCCCGCGTCCAGCCATACTTTCTGATAGTCAATCAGCTGCTGCACGGGACGCACCACCGAGGCGACAGGATCCCGGAGATACAGCTGAACGACCTCTTTTCCGGGCCTGTCTCCGGTGTTGCGAAGAGTGATACTCGCGGTGATGGTCTCATCTTTGCGAATGCGCGGCGGAATACACCCCTGCGCGTCATCGGCGTTCTCGGTGCCGCCGTGGGTAGCCGGCCCGGAGGATGGATCCGAATTCCGGCTCAGGGTCATGTCCAGATATTCAAACTGCGTAAAGCTCAGTCCGTATCCGAAGGAATACAGGGGAAGGTTGGGCGTGTCCAGATAGCAGCTGGTGAAAGGGAATGGCTTGCTGTCCGGCTGGGGCTTGGGCCGTCCGGTGCTCATACGGTTGTAAGGCAGGGGACATTGCCCGACGGACCGCGGGAGTCCCGCGGAAAGCTTTCCGCAGGGATTGGCTTCTCCCCACAGCAGCCTTGCCAGAGCATGGCCGGCCTCCGTCCCGGGATACCACATTTCCAGCAGAGCCGGAGCGATTTCGGCCAGCTCTGTGAGCACCAGGGGCCGACCGTTGAACAGCACAACGGCGGTGTTGGCGTTGGCGGCCAGCACAGCCCGGGCCAGCGCCATCTGAGGCCCCGGCAGCGTCAGATCCGCGCGGCTGCGGCCTTCGCCGCTGTCGTTTTCAGGTTCACCGAGAACCAGAATGACCGCCTCAGCGTTTCGGGCGGCGGAAACCGCCTCGGGAATCCCGCTCTCTTCGGTGTCGCCGATTTCCGCGCCGCAGCCCCGGCAGACGGTCAGCTCCGCCTCCGGCCGCAGATCCCGGATCCCTTCCGGAATGGTGACGGTATCCTTTTCCGCGCCGGGCCGTGACCAGAAACCGTTCAGATGGGTTTCTTCGGCAAAGGGCCCGATGAGGGCGATTTTTTTCAGCGTTCCCGGGAAGGGAAGCACGCCCTCATTCTTCAGCAGCACCGAGGATTCCTCGGCCGCGCGCCGGGCGATTTCCCGATGGGCCGGACAGAGATACAGCGCTTTCTCTTTCTCCTCGTCTGCTCCGTGATAGGGGTTTTCAAACAGCCCGAGCTCATTTTTCAGCCGCAGCACCCGCATCACGGCTTCGTCCACGGCGCTTTCGGAAACCTCGCCTGATTTCACCAGATCTTCCAGATAAAGATAATAAGCGTTCTGCACCATGTCGATGTCGCATCCGGCATCCATGGCCTTACGGGCAGCGTCTCGCAGGTCTTCCGCAACGCCGTGGGAAACCAGCTCGCCGACTGCGTTGTAATCGCTGATGACCACACCCCGGAATCCCCATTCCTTCCGGAGAACCTGATTCATCAGCCACTGATTGGCCACGGAGGGGATGCCGTTCAGCGAATTAAAGGAAGGCATCACCAGCCGGGCGCCCGCGTCGATGCAGGCTTTATAGGCGGGGAGGTAGGTTTCACGGAGCATTCGCTCGGAGACTTCGACGGTGTTATAATCCCTGCCGGCTTCCCCGGCGCCGTATGCGGCATAGTGCTTGACGCAGCAGGCAACGTTTTCCGGATCGGAAAGACGGTCTCCCTGGGTGGCCTTCACGACGGCGCTGCCCATGCGGGCGTTCATCAAGGGTTCCTCGGAATTGGTCTCCAGGATTCGTCCCCACCGGGGATCCCGGGCGGTGTCGACCATGGGATTAAAGGTCACGTGCACACCGCAGGCCGCGGCCTCCCTGCGCGCCATATCCGCGCATTCCGTCATCAGGCTGTCGTCAAAAGAGCAGCCCATGGCCAGCGGAATGGGATAGGTGGTCCGCAGTCCGTGAATCACGTCCAGCATCAGCAGCATGGGAATCTTTTTCGGATCCGCCGCCAGATGCATGTCCTGCAGCGCCCTGGCCTGGGCCGCGTTTTCAAAGGTCAGCACGCTGCCCAGCACCCGGAGAAGATCCTCAGCCGGCAGCGTTTCGCCCTCCGGCCCGGTGATGCCCATATTGTTGGAAACAAACTGGCCCGCGTTGTATTGCACCAGCTGGCCTGCCTTTTCCCGCAGCGTCATGGAATCCAGTAATGAACGAAGGCGCTCTTCTGTCATGGCGGACGTCTCCTCTCCCCGGGATAATCGGCATACGCGGAAACCGGACACAGCCTGCCCCCGGCCCCTGCGTTATGAGCGAAATTTATCGGTTGGCGTACATTTTTTCGTAGTAATGCTGATATTCTCCGGACACGATCTCCTCCCACCAGGGACGGTTATCCAGATACCACCGGATGGTTTTCTGAATTCCCCGGGCAAAGGGGGTTTCCGGCAGCCAGCCCAGCTCCCGGTGAATCTTGGCGGGGTCGATGGCATATCGCATGTCGTGGCCCTTCCGGTCCGTCACATAGGTGATGAGGGATTCGGGCTTTCCCAGCTCCCGCAGGATCAGTTTGACGATGTCGATGTTAGCCATTTCGTTGTGTCCGCCGATGTTATACACTTCTCCCTCGCGGCCGCTTTGGAGAATCAGGTCGATGGCCTTGCAGTGATCCTCCACATAAAGCCAGTCGCGCACGTTCTTCCCCTCTCCGTAAACCGGCAGAGGTTTGTCGTTCAGGGCGTTGGCAATCATGAGGGGAATCAGCTTCTCCGGAAACTGATAGGGGCCGTAGTTGTTGGAACACCGGGAAATGGTGCAGCCCAGGCCGTAAGTCCGGTGATAAGCCATCACCAGCAGATCCGCTCCCGCCTTGCTGCTGCTGTAGGGA
>CADBLV010000014.1 GCA_902795555.1 uncultured Eubacteriales bacterium
GAGATATCCCATGGGTGAACAGGAACTGAAAACCCGGGAATATCCCTATCCGCAGCTGATGCTGGAAGGACAGGTCTGCTTCCCGCTGTATGCCGCGGCCCGGCGGGTGGTGAACGCCTATACGCCGCTGCTCAAACCCCTGGGCCTGACCTATACGCAGTATATCGTCTGCCTGGCGATGTGGGAGATGGGGAAGGCCACGGTCGGAGACCTGTGCCGCAGGCTCTATCTGGACTGCGGAACGCTGACGCCTCTGCTGAAGAAAATGGAGGAAAGCGGATGGGTCACGCGCTGCCGCTGCAAGCAGGATGAGCGGGTGGTGTATGTGTCGGTTACGGAAAGCGGCTGGGCCCTGCGGGAGCAGGTGAAGGACATTCCCGAACAGATGGCCTCCTGCGTCAGCATGTCCCGGGAGGATGCCTTCCAGCTCTACACCCTGCTGCACCGCCTGCTGGACAGCATGGAACAGGATGGATAACAAAACCATTCAAAGATCAAACAAGGAGGAAAACCTCATGAAAAAGATCATCGCGCTGCTGATGTCTCTGATGTTTGTTTTTGCCGCCGTGTCCGCCATGGCCGAAGGGGATGCCCTGGCCGCCATCCGGGAAAAAGGAACCCTGGTGATCGGAACCGAGGGCAACTGGAGCCCCTGGACCTATCATGATGAAAATGATCAGCTGACCGGGTTTGACGTGGAAATCGGCACGCTGATCGCGGAAGGCCTGGGCGTCAAGCCGGATTTTAAGGAAGCTGCCTGGGAATCCCTCCTGGCCGGCGTGGAAACGGGACGCTTTGACATCGTCTGCAACGGCGTCGGATATACCCCGGTTCGCGCGGAGAAATATATCTTCACCGATGCGTATGCCTATACGACGGCTGTGCTGGTTGTGCGCGGGGACAATGAGGAGATCAAATCCCTGGACGACCTGAAGGGAAAGAAGGCCACGAACTCCCCCAATTCCACCTATGCCATGATGGCGGAGGAAAAGGGAGCGGAGCTTCTGTATGTGGACACCCTGGGTGAAACGATTTCCATGGTGGAAAGCGGCCGGGCGGATGCGACCATCAACGCGAAGGGCTCTATCGACGATTATCTCAAAGAGCATCCGGAAGCGAACATCAAAATCGCCCTGGTGTTCCCGGGCGAGGCGGTGGCCTATCCCCTGCGGAAATCCGAGGAGATGTACTCCCTGCTCGACGCGATCAATGAGATTCTCGCGAAAGCCCGGGAGGACGGAACCCTGTCCGCTCTGAGCATTAAATATTTCGGCGAAGATCTGACCAAGGCCGACTAAACGGAAAAAGAAAGCGCGAAACGATGGATCGGGCGCGGGGCGACCTGCCCTGTGCCCGATCTTTCATAAAGGAAAAACGAGATGAACGAAAGACTCTGGAAGATTCTGGTGGATTCCTTCCCGAAGCTGCTGGAATACGGGGTGAAAGTGACCATCCCCCTGACGATCCTTTCCTTTGCCCTGGCCCTGGCCGTCGGGCTGCTGGTGGCCCTGATTCAGTATGCCCGGGTGAAGGGCCTGCGGCAGCTCTGCCGGTTCTATATCTGGATCGTCCGGGGCACGCCGCTGCTGGTGCAGCTCTATATTGCTTTCTACGGCCTGCCCAGCGTGGGGATCATGCTGGACGCGTTTCCTGCGGCCGTGATCGTGCTGGGGCTGAACGAGGCTGCCTACATGGCGGAAACGATCCGGGGAGCGCTGGAAAGCGTCTCCGTGGGCCAGCTGGAGGCGGGCTACTGCGTCGGGCTTACCTGGCCTAAAATCATGGGACATGTGGTGCTGCCCCAGGCGATGCGCACAGCCTTCCCGGCGCTGTCCAACTCCATGATTTCCATGCTGAAGGAAACCAGCATGGCGGCCACGATCACCGTCATGGAAATGTTCCGCCAGGCGCAGGTGATCAACGGCCGGGTGTATGAATCCCTGGGGCTGTATGTGGAGGTAGCGGTGATTTATCTGCTGTTCTGCACCTTCCTGACCTTTCTCCAGCGCAGAGGTGAGAAGCGGCTGGCCAGCTATGGGGGTGTGCGTTCATGATGCTTGAAATCCGGAATGTCCGGAAGGCGTTCGGCGATCAGCAGGTGCTCCGGGGCATCGATCTGGATGTTGTAAAAGGCGATGTGGTCGCGATTCTGGGCCCGAGCGGATCGGGAAAAACCAGTTTCCTCCGCTGCCTGAATTTCCTGGAGCGGGCGGACGAAGGAACGATTGTCTTTGACGGGGAGCGGGTGGATCTGCATCGGGCCACCCGGACGGAGATCGCCCGCATCCGGAAAAAAACAGCCTTCGTGTTTCAGAATTACAATCTTTTCCTGAATAAAACGGTGCTGCAGAATGTCACGCTCGGGCTGACCGCCGGCATGGGCATGAAAAAGGAAGACGCGGAAACAATCGCTGTGGACGCGCTGAAGCGGGTCGGGATGGCGGAAAAGCTGAAAAGCTATCCGATTCAGCTTTCCGGCGGCCAGCAGCAAAGGGTGGCGATCGCCCGGGCCCTGGCCACACGGCCTGAAATCATCTATTTCGACGAACCGACAAGCGCGCTGGATCCGGAATTGATCGGAGAAGTGCTGTCAGTGATGCGACAGCTGGCCGAGGACGGGATGACCATGCTGGTGGTTACGCATGAGATGGATTTCGCCCGCAATGTGTCCAACAAGGTGATGTTTATGGCGGATGGGTGCGTGGTGGAAAGCGGTCCTTCCAAAGCCTTTTTCGCCGCTCCGAAGGAAGAACGATCCCGGGATTTCATCCGGGCGATTCAGGAGGCCAGGCAATGAGGATCCGTATTCAGAGACGCATCCTGTCGCTGACGTCCCTGGCCGTCCTGCTGTGCTGCCTGTTGATCCTTTCTTCCGCGGGCGCCGCTGAAAACCGCACACTGCGGCTTTCCGCTGAGACGGGCGAAGACGTGCTTTTCCTGCGCTCTCTTTCCCGGGGATATGACGCGCTTCTGTGCGCCCCCGGCTCCTGGGATCTCTCTCAGGTTTGCCTTTCCATGGAAAATCGGGAGATGCTGTATCTGGGGGATGAAAAGATGCCTGTCCCCGCAGTGGAGAAAACGGATCTGACGCCCTTTCTGGACAAGCGGGTTCCGGTGTTCGATGAACGGGGCGCGAAGCTGACCACGCTGCGGCTGATGCAGGGATCTTCGCTGACGACTCTGTTTCTGACGGTGGATTCGAAGGAACTGGCGGCCGTTCAGAAAAGCAAGGACAACGAGATTGCTTCCGGCCGGGCGGTGATCCTTTCAGAGGAGGGAGAAACGGTTTATGACGGGGAGATTCAGAAGCTGAAGGGCCGGGGAAACAGTACCTTCGCCTATGCCAAGAAACCCTACGAACTGAAGCTGAAGGAGAAAGCCTCCCCGGCCGGCATGCCCGCCGCGAAAACCTGGATCCTTCTGGCCAATTACGCGGATCTCTCGCTCCTGCGAAACCAGATCGTTCTGGATACGGCCTGGGAAATCGGCCTGCCCTGTGCGGTGCGCTGCGCCCAGGTCGATGTCTGGATCAACGGGGAATATCAGGGGCTGTATCTGCTGGCCGAGAAGGTTCAGATCGGGAAAAACCGGGTGAATATCCGCGATCTGGAAAAGGAGAATGAGCGCCTGAATCCCGGCGATCTATCCGCCTTTCCGAGATATAAAAAACCCTGGGGAAGGCTGACGGATACCCGCGGTTATCTTCTTCCGCAGGATCCGGAGGATATCACCGGCGGATACATCGCGAAAATCGAGAAGGACCATCGCCTCAACAATACCGCGAAACCCGGCTTTGAAACCGAATCCCGCCTCACCGTGCGCATCGTGGAGCCCACCTGCCCCAGCGAGAATGAGGTGCACTATTTCGCTTCCCGGGTGGACGAGGCCCAGCGGGCGCTGATTTCAGGGGACGGTGTGAATCCCGAAACCGGAAAGGACTGGCGGGAATACTGGGATCAGGAATCCTTCGCCCGCAAATTCCTGCTTGAGGAATGGTGCAAAAATTTTGATTTCCTGGGTGGCTCTCAGTACTTCTATAAGGATTCCGACACGGTGGACCCGCTGCTGTACGCGGGCCCGGCCTGGGATTATGATCTGTCCTGCGGAAACATGACCTCCCGGGGCTTTGAGCCATCCGGTAGGTATATGACATCGCAGAGCCGCCGCCCCGGCAACCTGTACTGGCTCTTTTCCGAACAGGAGTCCTTCCGGCAGAAAACAAGGGAGGTCTGGCGGGATGTATTTGCCCCGGCCATGGATCTCCTGCTGGGCGAAAGCGGCGAGGAAGGGGAATCCGGGAGCGATCCCGCCGCGGACGGAACGCAGGATGCCGCCCCGGCGGAGCGGCATGTCCTGAAATCCTTTTCGGCCTACACGGAAGCCATCCGGGCCTCTGCGGCCATGAACTTTGCGAGATGGGGAACCAAAGTGGTGGCTGCGAAGGAAGCCGGAAGCAACTTTGACACCGCCGTGGCCTATCTGGGAAAATGGCTCCGCGCCCGCGTGGCGTATATGAACAATGCCGCAAATGAATAGCAAATGAAATAAGGGAACGAAGAGACGGGGCTCTTCGTTCCCTTCGCTTATTACTTCAGGTCTGTGCGAATGATATATACGGTTTCGGCGGACATCTCTGCCGGACGCAGATCATATCCGATGTCCGTCAGAGAATCTCTGGTCTTTTTCCAAACGTCCAGAGCGCTTCCCGCATCCTTCTCCACCAGCGGAAGGAGCTTTCCGGCCACGCTCTTTTCCGCTTCCAGAATGCTGTTTTTCAGCGTTTGTGTTCCGGTTTGCTGCAGGGTCGACGCGCCGACGGAGAGCAGGAAGGTACTGCCGGAAAGGGAAGTCGCGCCTTTGGCCGCCTCGGTGACGCCGTCCGTATAGGTTTTCAGTCCGCTCACGAAGGCGGCCGCCTGATCCAGCTGCTCTTTCAGAGCGGTCAGCTGCTGCCGGGCTTCCGGAACGGCTTCCGTCTGCGCGATCAACCCGTCCAGAACCTCCGCATAATTCTCCGCGGTCAGGGCCGGAACGGTGATCTCCGCTTCCGCCGGAACGGATGCAGCGATCTGCATATCGGCCGCGGACAGAAGGGCTGAAAAGACCTGCTCCGCTCCGCTGTTCAGCCCTGCCGTGCTCTTTTTCAGCTCGCCCAGGCCGGCATTCAGGGAAACCACACCGTCCGAGACCTGCTTTGCGCCGTCGGCCACTTTTGACGCGCCGGCGTCCAGCGCCTGCAAACCGTTATTCAGCTCATTGATTTTTGCGATGATTTCTCCGGCTTTTCCCTCCGCGGCCGGCAGAGCGGTTCCGTCCTTCAGCGCGGTCAGCAACGATGTGACTTCCGTCAGAAGGGCCTCCGGATCCCGATCGCCGAGTCGGGCGTCCACTTCCCTGCAGGCCGCCTGGAGGGGATCGGAGGAACAGAACGTCATCATCCAGCCGAGATCCGCGTGATCCGCGTGGAAGGAAGCGGAGAAGGAAACCGGCAGGAGCAGGGAAGCGTCCGCTTTCGGCACGGCCCAGCCGGCCAGGACGGAGCGGCCCGCTTCCGTCAGAACCGCCGCGTTTTCCGCCGTCAGATTTGAAACGCCTGTTTCCGGAAGAGGCAGCACGGAGAGCACCAGGACGGGAGCACTGCCTTCCGCGCGATAGGTGACGGTCAGAACAGCCTCGCCGGTTTTTTCCTTCAGAGCGGCCGCGGAGATCTCTTCTCCGTCCAGGGTCAGGGTTACGACCGGCAGCACGGCCGGCGCCTTCTTTGAGGTTCCCTGATAGATGATATCCTTTCCGCCGGCCTGCCAGGTCAGGGTTTCGCCGTCCAGGGTGAACGGTTCATTTCCGCCGACGTTCTGAATCTCCCCGAGCTGTGTGCGATCCGTGAGGGTATCCAGCCCGTCCGCGTTCTCCAGACGGACGCTGTCGGTGATGCTTTGCACCGTTCCGTCCGCGGAGGCCACCACATAAACCCGTTCGTGCTTGGTGTTCTCAGCCAGCGCTCCGGCGCATCCGAGAACTATGACCAGGGCCATCAGCATCGCGATGATTTTCTTACTCATGATAATCCTTCCTTTCACTATCAGCAGGCAGCCTTTTTCATTCCGGCTGTGGTATGAACGATGACGCGATCCAGGAGCAGCAGCACCGCCGGCAGGAGCAGCAACACCACCGCCACACTCAGCAGGGCGCCGCGGGCAATCAGGCGGCACATGGTCGAAATAATGGCCACGTTCGAATACAGCCCCACGCCGTAGGTGGCCGCAAAGAAACCGAATCCGCTCACCAGTACGCTCTGGGCGGCGGAAGCGACCGCGGTCTGAACCGCTTCCTTCCTGTCCTTCCCGGCGATCCGATTCTGTTTATAGCGGGTGGTCAGCAGGATGGCGTAGTCCACCGTCGCGCCGAGCTGGATGGTAGAAATCAGAATCGGCCCCACAAAAGGCAGCTCCTGCTTCAGATAATAGGGGATGCACAGATTGGCGGCGATGGCCAGCTCGATCACCGCGACAAGCAGGACCGGCAGAGACAGGGACCGCTGCACCAGCAGGATGATCACGAAGATGGCCAGGATCGAAATCAGGCTGACAATCGTGAAATCCCGGTCCGTGCAGGCAATCAGATCCTTCGTGCAGGGCGCTTCGCCGATCAGCATGCCGCCTTTGTCATATTTTTTCAGAATCCCGTTCAGGCTGTCGATCTGCGCGTTGACTTCATCCGAAGAGATCACATAGGCACTGTTGACCAGCATCAGCTGATACCGTTCTCCCTTGACCAGGGACAGGATTTCCTTCGGCAGAATGTTCTCCGGAATCCCGGCGCCCAGCAGGCTGTCGATGCCGATGACGCTTTTGACACCGTCCACCCCGCGCATTTCTTCCGCCATCTCCCGGACATCCTTCTGGGGTACGTCCGCGTCAATCAGCAGCAGATGCGCTGTGGACAGATCAAAGGTCTCCTCCAGCTTCTGGTTGGCCTGAACGGACCCCAGTTCCGGCGGCATGACCTTGCTCATGTCATAATAGACATTCACATTCCGATAACCCCAGAACGCGGGGACAACCATGATCAGCAGGATCGCGGCCAGGGCTTTGTAATGTCTGACCACAAAGCGTCCGATCCCGCTGACGTCCGGCAGCAGCGGCTTGTGACCGGTCTTCTCAATGGCGCCGTCCAGCACCCGGATGATGCAGGGGAGCAGCGTCACCGTGCCCAGAACACCCAGGATCACGCCTTTGCTCATGACGATCCCCAGATCCTTGCCGAGGGTGAAGCTCATGAAGCAGATGCTGATAAAGCCGGCGACCGTCGTCAGGGAGGAGCCGAGAATCGACGTGAAGGTCAGGCGGATCGCATTCGCCATGGCTTCATCCCTGTCTTCCGTCAAAGCCTTCTGCTCCTTATAGCTGTGCCACAGGAAGATGGAATAATCCAGCGTGACGGCCAGCTGCAGCACCGCGGCCACCGCCTTGGTGATATAGCTGATCTCGCCCAGAACCACATTGCTGCCCATGTTCCACAGCACGGAAACCCCAATGCAGAACAGAAAGATCAGCGGCAACAGGAATGAATCC
>CADBLV010000015.1 GCA_902795555.1 uncultured Eubacteriales bacterium
CCCCCGCCTGTTCCGGCTGGATCGTCTCCTTCTCAACATCCTCAACGTCTTCACGGGGATGCTTCCGCTGCTGACGGCGCTGACCGATCTGAATCTTCAGATGGGTTATTGGGTGGAGCTGGGCGTGGGATATGCCCTGATGATCGCCGCATGCAGTCTGGCTCGCACAGGATCGGAAGCGCTCTCCTTCCGTCTGCTTCTTCTCCTGCCCGCGCTGGTTTTGATGGTTTTACCGCAGATCGTTCCGCTTTCCTTCGGGACGGGGTTCCTCTCCTGCGTAATTTTGCTGTTTCCCTTTGCCGCGTTGCTGAAAATGCGTCATTTCCTGATTGCGGGGCTGATGGGCCTCGCTTCACTCTCTCTGCTGCTCTGGCAGGGCGAATGGGCCCCAGCGCTGAGTTGGGCGGCAGTCGTTTCCCTGCTACTCTGGACTTCTTCCGGCAGCTGGATCATTCTGCTGATCTCAGCCCTGTCGGGATTCGGTCTGGCCGGACTTTTCCTGCGGATTTCCCCATCTCTCCTGTGGGAATCCCTTCCCCGCCTTCCCTCTTCCGAAGCTGCTGCAGCCTTTTCCGGCGGTCTTTTCGGAACAGGGCCCGGCCTGAGCAGTGCCCTTTCCGGGTTAAAAGGGAACGTGCTCTGGCCGCTTCTGACCATTCAGGAACAGTTCGGTTCAATCTTCCTGTGCTGCCTGCTGCTGCTATTTGCAGTGTTCCTGGCCCGCTGTGTATCAGGCGCCTGCGACGCACGTAAGGAGCTTCCGGCGCTGGAGTGCATGGGTGCGGTGATCCTGTTGGCCGCCAGAGCTCTGATCGTTCTTGCTTCAGGTCTGGGTTGGCTTCCGCTTCCGTCTGCTGGTTTTCCGCTGCTTTCTTCCGATCCGGCGGTGCTGCTTCCGGATTTGTTCCTGGCCGGATGGATCGCGGGGGTCATCGCGCGAAACCGGGCGGATTTGGAGGAGGACACGCACCTGGCCATGCTGTCCCATTAATTCACAGGTCTCATCCCGATCCTCTGAATCACCATGCCGGTGCGGTGCCGGTATAAAGTGTCCGTGAAAAGTCAACGCCGATTCGTATTTTCCCACGATGAACCTGTTCAGGAAACAGAAGAAAGATAACAAACCGCAGAAAGAAGCTGGAAAGGAGAAGCACGGATGAAACTGCAACGGCATCGTTTTCGGATCATCGTCCTTGTTTCCCTGGCGCTTCTCTGCGCCCTTGGCGTATTTTGGGTGCTTCGCAGCTTCCGTCCGTCTGCGTCTCTTGCCACCGTCAGTAACGACCGATTAAACGTCCTGAAAACGGAAGTCATTCCCGGACAGATCACGGATCGCGCCGGCTCGGTGCTGGCCTCAACCCAGGACGGTCAGAGAATCTATCCGGATCCGGCAGAGCGCAGAGCTTCCCTGGTGCACCTGCTGGGAGAAAGCTCCGGTCTGATTCCCGGAGGCGTTGAAACCCTGCACGCGGCAGATCTTTACGGAGCCCAGCCGAACCTGGCGGAAGCCATCGGTCGGCTCATCCGAAAAGAACAGCGGCACGGATACGATCTGCGACTGACCGTTTCCGCGGATTTGTGCGAAATGATTCTCCGCAGCGCAGCCTCTCATCCGGAAACGGCAAACCGGGCGCTGTGTGCCGTAGTGATGAATTACAGCACCGGGGAGATCCTGGCCATGGCCTCCCTTCCGACCTTTGATCCGTCCGGAATCACCCCCGAAAAAGCGGAATCACTGCGGGCCGCCGCAGATCAGCCTCTCCTGAATCGTGTCACCGAAGACGTCTATCCTCTGGGAACGCTGGAAAAAGTATTCCCGGTTCCTGTCGTTGCTCCGGGAAGATCTCTCTCTGTGTTCCGGGATCTGGTCACTTCGGAAACGGAGGCTTCCCAGGTGACGCCCCTGCGACTGTGTCTGATGACCTGCGCTGTGGCCGCAGACGGTGAGATGCCGGAGCCACGGTTGATCGAAAATGTCAAAACGGCCGCCGGCGCCGTTGTGGTTCCGTGGTCAAAAGCCTCCCTGGGACGCTGCTATTCATCGGAACAGGCTGCTGCTGTTCGTGAAACCATGAAGGCGGCTGTCAACGAAGGGTCTGCAGCTGCACTGTATGACCCTGTGCTGGATCTTCACGCCCTCACCGGGTCGTCCGGGCGCGAGGAAGAAGACGGAACTGTATCCGACTTCAGCTGGTGCACCGGATTCAACGGGCAGAACGATTTTCCCTGCGCCGTCTGTGTGCTGGTGGAGGAGAAGCAGGATGGCGGAAATGAAAAGAACCCTGCCGCACTGATCGCGAAGGATCTGTTCAACTGGATGAAAGCGCACCCTCAGCTGATCGGCGGGAAAGAATAATAAGGAAGGAAGACAATGCAAATGTTTAAACGTTTAACCGCCCTGTTGCTGGCGCTGGTCTCCTGCGGTGCCGTCGCGTTGCCGACCCATGCTGCGGGCACGCCCACTCCGGAACCGCGGGCTGTCACCAGGGAGATCGTTCAGAATGTCCCTGAACAGATTCAGCAGCTATTGGACCTGGCCTGCGCGGAATGGCAGGCCGGAGAGGGAAAGGAGCTGAAGAAGCGGAATAAATATACCGACTGGAACGGCTCTAAAACAGGTTACGGATGGTGTGGCGGATTTATCACCTGGTGCGCGCTGGAGGTCGGTATTCCCCAGGAAACCAAAGGCAAGATTAAAAACGGCGAAGTGTCCGGCGTGGTGCATGTGAAGGAAGCCGGAGTAGGAAAGCTGGTAACCGGCTATTCGAAGATGAATCGCACCACCATGATTCCGCAGAAGGGGTTCATCTGCGTGTTCGGAAACCGGGATTCCCGATTTGCCGGGATCACGGGACTGTATCATGTGGGGTTGGTCTACGATGTGGAACTGCTCCCCGATGGCCGTTATCGGGTCACCACGATTGAAGGAAATGTATCTTTCAAAGGGAGCAGTACGCAAAAGAAAGCGGCGCACGCAATCCGGATGTACACCCGTGATTACGATCCTTACGCGGAAAAGAAACGGGATAATCTGTCCCTTGTTCCGGAAGAAGAACGGGATCGTGAAGAAGATGCGATGTTCTCCTATCAGTACACCTATGACAACCCCTCCCTGTATGTGAATATGTACCTGATGCCCTGGATCCCGGAACAGTAAGAATGAGAACGATACCTGATATTCGGGTGTCTCAAAAAAAGCCCAAAAGGAGGAAACGCTTTGCTGTGGATCATCTGCTCATCCGTCCTTTGTCTGGCGGTATGCCTTCCCCTGTTCCTGCATTACAAAATGGCCATGCAGCTTCCGCTGGCCTGCGCCTTTAAGGCGCTTGGAACAGCCTGCGCCGTGATGCTGGTGCTGGTCGCCGCGATCAAACTGGATCAACGGTGCTGGATCTGCTTCGCGGGAATGGTTCTTCATCTGATGGGAGACATTTTTCTGGAAATCAGCTTTTTCATCGGCGCAGGTCTGTTCATGGCCGGTCATATCGCCTACATTGCTTTCTTCATGAATCTGTATTCCTTCTCACCGCCGCATATCTTCTGTTTCCTCTTTCTTTTGGCTTTCGGCGGATTCCTGCTTTATCAGTGGCGAAAACAGGCCGGGCGAAAGATTTCTTTCTTCGCAGTATACGGAGCGGTACTTTGCGCCATGTCCGCCAGTGCCTTGGCCGGCGGACTCGCATCCTATACCACGCATGGAATCCTGATTGCGGCGGGTGGTATGCTGTTCTTTCTCAGTGATATTTTCCTGGCCCGGCGTATGCTTTTCCCCTCTCCGAGGATCATCCACTGGGTCATCATGATCCTGTATTATGGCGCCCAGCTTCTTTTCGGCGCCGCGTGTATGCTCATGTAACATTCAAAAACCCTGTTGTATGAAACCGCGCCGCCGAGATTCAAAAAACCCTGTTGCATCAACAACAGGGTTTTATTGGAATCCGGCGGCGACCTACTCTCCCGGACCGTTACCAGTCAAGTACCATCGGCACTGAA
>CADBLV010000016.1 GCA_902795555.1 uncultured Eubacteriales bacterium
GGGAGATCTCAATCCCCTGTGGAACAAGGTTTTCCGCCGCGATCTGATCGATCGGGACGACACCTGCTATCGGGAGCACGCCTGGCTGTCCCACGGCACGGATTTCTATCAGTCCATCGCCCTGGTCTCCGCGGCAAAGCGCGTTGTTTATCTGAATCGGAAGATGTATGAATATCGGGAAACCCCGGGCAGCATCACCCATCGCTATAATCCGGATATGCACCGCAGCGCGCTGGCTCATTCGGAACGGCGGATGGCGCTGGCGGAAACCTGGAGCCCCCGCCCCGCGGAGCTGGAAAGCAAGCTTGGCGCCTGCACGCTCCAGGATTTCTGCACGGTGCTGAATAAGCTCCGGAAAACGGATCTTCCCTTTGAGCAGAAGCAGGAGGTATACGCCGCGATCCAGGCCACCGATGCCTTCCAGAAAGCATATCCGAACAAGACCCGCCTGCCCCTGGCGAAAAAAGTGGTCGTCACCCTCCTGCGCCATCAGCAGTATCGCATCCTGGACAGCCTCCTGTCCGCGGGATAAAGCATCATGAGTGAAAACAAACCGGCTCGCCGGGCGGAAACGATCCAGGTCTGCGTTGCGGCCCTGAATCTGTCCATGCCTGTCGAAGCCTTTCTGGAAAAAATCAATATTCAGTCCGATTGTATCATCGCCAATCAGTGCGATCGATACGGCGTCGAAGACATTTCCTGGGAAGGGCATCGCGTGACCGTTCTGAACACCGCGGAGCGCGGCGTGGGCCTGAATCGGAACAACGCCTGGATGCGGACCGACGCGGATATCGTCCTCTTCTGCGATGATGACATGGTTTATTATGACGATTATCCCCGGAAGGTGCTGGAGATTTTTCGCCTCCATCCGGAGGCCGACGTGGTGCTGTTCAATATTGATGAGCCCGTCCCCACCCGCCGGCAGTATGATAAACCCTTCTTCACGAAGAAAACCGGTTTCGGTGCTGTCCGAATCGCCATTCGGCGGGAAATCGCCTTTCTGCACGGCATTTTCTTCAATCTCTGCTTCGGCGGAGGCTGTGATTTCAGCCACGGGGAGGACACCCTTTTCCTGACCGCCTGCGTCCGGGAAGGGTTGAAGATGCTGGTCTGGCCTCAGGCCATCGCCCGCCTGACGGAGGAGCGCCCCTCAACCTGGGCCTCCGGAGACGCGGAACGCCGTGCCTTTGACGATGGGGTTCTGGATGCTGCTTCCGGCGCCCGCTTCCCGGTGCTCATCACGCTGCTTTCCGATCTGAAAAACCGGAAACTCCGTCTTTCCCGGGAATATCGGAAGATCATCCGGGAGCAGATCCGGGGCATGAAGTATTACAGGAAACGGTAGGAGAGGGGACATTCCCTGTCCGGCCCGGGCTACAGGAAGCCCGGTATCCCGTTTGAGGGGGACATTCCCTGTCCGGTCCGGGACACAGGAAGCCCGGTTATCCCGTTTGCCATGGAGATTGCCATGAAGCCACACAAACCCTACGGCCCCTATGAGCGCTTTTTCAAGCGTCCCCTGGGCTTTCTGATTTCCCTTCTGGGGTTGATTCTGCTGTCCCCGCTGTTTCTGATTCTGGCCGTCCTCGTGCGGGTGAAGCTGGGTTCCCCGATCCTGTTCAAGCAGGAGCGCCCGGGAAAAAACGAGAAGATTTTCCGCCTCTGCAAATTCCGTACGATGACGGACAAACGGGATGAGAACGGGGAGCTTCTGCCCGATGCGGAGCGGCTGACGGGATTCGGTTCCTTCCTGCGCTCCACCTCCCTGGATGAGCTGCCGGAATTGCTGAATGTTCTGAAGGGCGACATGGCGCTCATCGGGCCCCGGCCCCTGCTGGTGCGCTATCTGCCTTATTATACGGAAACCGAAAGACACCGCCACGATGTCCGTCCCGGTCTGTCCGGCCTGGCCCAGGTCAGCGGCCGGAATCTCCTGGGATGGGATCAGCGGCTGGCGAAAGACGCGGAATATGTCAGCCATATCACTTTCCTGGGAGATCTGAAGATCATCGCGAAAACCTTCTGGAAGGTGTTCCGCCGGGAGGATATCGCCGTGGACACCGACCGGGTGGAAGCCTTCCTGGATGAGGAAAGGCGCGGCCGGGTCAGGAACGGATGAAAAGGATGTCCGGAATGAAAGAAAGGGCAGGAATGTCGGAAAAGATCACTTCATCAATACGGGAGCAAGGCGTGAAGGAATCGGCAGCGCCGGAGCATGACCGGATTGCATCGCTGCCTACCCCGTTTTTTCTGGTCAGGGAAAGCCTGCTTGCGGAAAACATCGGCGGCTTCCGCCGGGCGCTGGA
>CADBLV010000017.1 GCA_902795555.1 uncultured Eubacteriales bacterium
GGATTCTGGCTGCTGATTTCGCCGGATTCATCATCCGTTTCACCGGCTTGATCCTGATCGTCGGAAACATCCGTCCCGTCGCCGGTTCCGTTGTCGGCTTCCTCTTCCGTCCCGTTGCCGGTGTTGTCCCCGGACTGATTAGTTTCTTCACCAACCGTTTCGCTGCCGGATCCATGGCCTTCGTCCCCGTTCTCCGGATGATCGGTTCCCGGGGTTGCGCTTCCGCCTTCAGCGCTTTCCTGATGGCCGTTTTCATTATTCACGCCTGAGTCAGCGTCGCTCTGCCCTTGATCGGCGGGCACATTGCCCTGTTCCGTTCCGGACTCCGGTCTGTTTTCGTCGCTTTGGCTTCCGTTTCCCTCTCCGGAACCTGTTTCCGGAAGATCATTCTTCGCAGAAGGCTCCGATCCGTTCTGATCCGCCGATCCGCCCTCGGGTGTCTCGTCCTTTGGCTCTTCCTTCGGGACGATGGTTTCATAGCAATCCTTTCCGTGCCTGTGCTCCGCTTTTCCGCAGGACGGTTCGGCAGCCTTTCCGTAGCAGCTGTCGTCGTGCGTATGCCCCTCGTCCAGCACCTCATCCCAGGTGGAAATGTTCCCTTCGGTGCTTTCCAGATACGGAACCCGGTCTAATTCGCAGATCAGGTTTCCTTCCCCGTCATAGCAGCTGCCGTCGTGCTGATGAGGAGCCCGCTCGTCCAGACCGCAGATGATATCCCCGTTCTCATTCCGGCAGGAATCGTTATGCAGATGATAATATCCCTCCATCTGGCCGCAGACGATCTCTCCGGCGTCGTTCCGGCAGGCATCGGAATGGGTATGCCAGGAGAAGTTATGATCATGCTCCCGGTGGGTCACCACCACGGGATCCCGTTCCTCCTGCCCGCAGACCAGAATCGTATCGTAACAATCGTCGGTATGGGTATGCTCCTCCCTGGTGCAGACCAGGCGCTCTTCCGCAGCCACACCGATCCAGGAGAAAGCGCCGGACAGAGAAAGGATGCTGAAAGCGCACGCCAAAGCAGCCGCCCTGCGAATCCATCGCGGCGACATCCGGCGATTCTTCTTCCTTTCCGGAGCAGTTTCCCTTCTGAGCATTCCAAACACCTTTCTTTGACCCCTTCCGCCGACTCATCCGGAATCCCGGGCAAGATGGTTCCGGCGTTATTTCCGCAGGCCGGGAAAGCATTTCCCGTCGAATGCGGACAGGTATACGGATACAGTATAGGCTCATCCGACCGTTAAGTCAATATTTTGTAACAATTTTTCCAACTTATTTAACAATTGGCAATGCAGGATGGCGAAAAGCCGTTCTCCTGCCCGGACTTCATGTCCGTCAATCATCTTTCAGAATGCGGCATTCCTTTCTCCGGAAAGCCAGGCCGTATTTCAGGATACGTTCCCTGGGAATTCCCCTGCTGACCATCTCCGCTTCATATTGCTTTTCCCGGATCTGTTTCAATGCGTTCCGGGCTGTATCCTCCAGGGTTTCCTCTCCTCTGCGGCTGTTAAACACCTTAAATTCCAGAATGATCCCCGGCAAAGCCCGGTCCTTCGGTTCCAGCATCACATCATAGCGACCGTATCCGCTTTCCCGGTTGGAATACAGATGATAATGTTCTGCCTGATCTACCAGAAGTCCCAGCACCAGCCCGTGATAGAAGTTTTCCGGTCGACTGTTTTCCGTCCCGCTCCCCGGGTCAAACGCGCTCATGCTGCGCCGCATCACCTCGTTCAGGTAATCCTCCATCCCATCCAGCTCGCCCTCCTGCATATAGGAAACAAATTTACCCATAGGCGTCCCTTTCGCAAACCAGCCGCGCACCAGATTTGCGAACATATTGATCACTTCTCCGTTTGTCAGCGCCAGGGTGTAAACCGGGTTCGCCCAAACCGAGGGCTCCTTCATGACCGGCGTGAGAATGATCTTCAGATATCCGGCAGCCAGCAGCAGGCTCCATACTGCATTCTGATCCCGGTCCAACTGCTGAAAGATAATCTCTTCATCAAGGGCGGCCTCGATGGTTTCTCCCCTCAGAAGCGTCTCAAACCGATCTTTGAGCGCCACATCACCCCGCTGCAGGATGGTACCCACCAGTCCGTTTCCGCTGGTGTTCGCCCAGTAGGTTCCTGTCTTGCCTTCCTGCAGATAATTAATCACAGACCAGGGATTGTAAATATCCGTCACGGCACCGAAGGTAAATCCGTCATACCATTTCCTGACTTCCTGCTTTTCCTTTTCCCCGTATCCCTGCTCCTCCAGGGCCGCGTAAACTTCTTCCCCGGTAAAGCCAAAGCAGTCGGCATACGGATTGGAGGTCGTCGTCACAACCTTCAGATGATTTAAATCAGAAAAGATCGATTCCCTGCTGATCCGCGTGATGCCTGTCATAATCGCGCGCTCGAGAAAAGGATTGGATTTGAAGGTCGCGTTGAACAAAGACCGGATATACGCAACGATCTGATCCCAGTATCCGCCGATATATGCTTCCTGCATGGGCGTATCATATTCATCCAGCAGGATGATAACTTTTTTCCCATAGTATCTAAACAGCCATTCGGACAGTCTTCGCAGGGATTCCGCCGCAACATCGGCAGGCATATTCCTCTTCACAAGGGAAAAGAACATGCGATCCGCTTCGGTAAACATGGAATCCTGCATCATCCAGGCATATCGGTTGTATTCGTCCGCGATCATCTGGTTCAGCGCCGGCTCTGTTTCCGTCATCTTTCCAAATTTGATGGACGCAAAACTCAGAAAGATCACCGGCCAGGTCCCCTGTTCTTTCCGAAGCTCCTCATCCTCCCAAACCTTCAGTCCCTCAAACAGATCGCTTCGGCCCGCGTATTTGACGGAAAAGAAACAGTTCAGCGTAGACATATTCAGGGTCTTCCCGAATCGTCTGGGCCGGGCGATCAGCGTCACCGAATCCCCCCGCCTCCACCATTCCCGGATAAAACTCGTTTTATCCACATAAAACAGATTTTTTCTTCGCAGCGTTTCAAAATCCTGTATGCCAATTGCAACGGTTCTTTTCATGTTTTTCACCTCCTGACGGTCCGGAAGCGACAGGGATGGCTTTAGTCATCCTCAAAACCGGCGTCGGCCAGGCCGTTTTCCTCGATTCGTTCCACCTCCAGGAGCTCCTCCTCATCGGGCACGGTGGGATCGCTCATGAAGGCATAGAGAATCGCGTCGGTCCAGGTGATGTATTCCGACACGTTGTAGTTCTGCAGCCAGCGGGTGTAGAAATCAAAATACGCGTTGGAATAAACACCGATGGCCGGAAGCACCTCCTGATAGCGCTTCTGGAAAGCCAGCCAGCGCTGCTCATAGGTGAGATTATCCCCGGGTTCGGTTTCAGCCATTTCACAGGCCAGACGGAACAGCTCCTCGTCGGCGATGCCGCTATAGTTCGTGAGCCCCTTCTTCGCGTCCTCCGGATCAAACCGGGCCCGGACATCAAAGACCTCAAAGAAATTGCTGCCCAGATAAAGGATCTGGCAGGTGCGCTCGTCCTGACGATAGAACTCCCGGAGGATCTGATCCCAGCTCATGGGCTCCAGGGTCAGGCGGATGCCGGCATCCATCATGTTCCGGAGGAAGCTGCCATTCAGGATTTCCCCGATTTCATTGCCCTGCGGATAGCCCAGGGTGAAATCCAGCTTATCCATCTTTCCCTTTTCGTTCCGGCGGCAGCGGTAATCGTCTGTTTCAATATCGAAGGGATCACCGTAATCGTTCATCGTCCAGCCGGCTGCCTCCAGAATGCGGATCGCCTCTTCCACATCCGGCTGGGGATCCTTGCGGATCTCATCCATGCTCAGAGCCTGCCAGGCCGCTTCATACGTGTCCAGATCCTCCCCGTTCTTCGGATAAGGAACGCTGAGGGCGCCCGTCAGCACCTGCACCATCCACTGGCCCACGCCGTAATAGCCGTCCACCCGGATGCCATACGGCCCGCAGTATCGATTCACGACTTCATCCTTGTCAAAACAATAGGAGATGGCCCGGCGAACCATTTCGTCATTGACGCCCGGCTGTTCACAGGAGAAGCTCAGGAAGGTCATGCCCGTTCGGGCATAGCTTTTCATGCTGTAATTCTGTTCGTGCACCAGGTTCAGCCCATCCTGAATGGTCCCCTGTTTCACCACCTTATTCAGAAGGCCGTATTCGCCTTTTTCCAGCTCCTCAATCATGGTTTCGTTGTCCGCAGGCTTCAGGGTCAGCTTTTTGATGCCGGGCCGCTTTCCCTGCCAGTTTCCCAGATACTGTTTGTTGATTTCAAATTCCGCGATATGGGTTTCCGGGTCATAGGAGCGCAGCTCATAGGGACCGCTGACAATCGTGGGATGGGTTACATAGCCAAATCGCTCATCCAGCAGGGAATACTGCAGGAGAGTGCTGTTAAACACCCCGTCGATATACGCGCCTTCCCCGTCGTCCAGAACCTGGCATCCGGGAGCGAGCACCCGGGGCGGCAGCGGATACACCCGCAGATAGCCCAGTTCATAGTAGAAGGGCAGGTATTCCTTATCCACAGTGAGGCTCAGGGTGTAATCATTCAGGATCCGCACCCCGGCGATTCCCTTCGTCTCTCCGGCCCGATAGGCGCTGACACCGAAGATGGCGGCATAGTGATCCGTGTTGCCGCCCAGCTCTGCCGCCGCGGGGGCCGTGTTCAGCAGAATGGAAAAGGCATAGTCCGCCGCGGTGATCGGCGTGCCGTCGGAATACTTCAATTCATCGTTCAGCGTGAAAACATAAGTCCGATTCCCGGTTTCGTCGCCGGGAACCAGATTCCCCTCCCCGCTGTCGTCCTTTTCAATCACGTTCATGCCGCTGACCACCGTGGGATCCGGCGAAAAAATGTCATAGGCATGATCCCAGCGGATCAGATTGTATCCGTTGAGCAGCGCCGCAACGTCCACGTCACTGGTGTTATACCCGAAGAGCAGGGTCATGAAATTCCCGCTCAGGGGCGTCGGGTTCCCCACCACCAGCTGATCCGGATCATAAACCGGGCCGGAATAGAGATAAGGTTCCTCCTCAGGCTCCTCGATCTCGAAATCATCCTCCGCCAGGACGCCCAATGGCCCTCCCAGCGCCAGCATCAGCGCCAGCAGCAGGATGAATACGCGCCGGAGCGCGAAAAGAGCGTTTTCATTCAGCTGAAATCTCGTAAGCATCGTCTTCCTTGCCTTTCCCGTCCCATCAAAACAGGGATATTCCGACAGCTTAAGTATAGAGAGTTCGCCGAAAGAAGTCAAGAAGCTGTCCGTTTTCGTTGGACGAAAACGGCATCTTGTGTTATGATACTCAGAAAGAAAAAGGAGAGGGGGGAGGCCGGTTCCATGGAAGGGCTCGTCAGCGTGATTATCCCGGTGTATAATGTCCTCCCCTATCTTCGGGAAGCTCTGGACAGCGTGATCAGCCAGACCTATGCCAATCTGGAGATCATCATTGTAGATGACGGTTCCACAGACGGATCAGGAGCCGTTTGCGACAGATACGCCTCCGATTCCCGCGTCAGGGTGATCCATCAGGAAAACCGCGGACTGAGCGGAGCCAGAAACGCCGGTCTGAACATCATGACAGGAGACTATACAGCGTTTCTGGATCCGGATGATGCTTTTGCGCCGGAGATGATCGAGCGGCTTCTGCATGTCCTGATCGCGGAGCACGCGGATCTCGTTTCATGCGGCTATGATGTCTATGAGACGGAAGGCCTGATGCGAAATTCAGGCTTAACAGAAACGGTCAAGCCGGCCAAAGATGCCGTTCTGACAGCAAAGGAAGCCTTCGATGTCTTGCTGGACGGACGATATACGGTTTCTGTATGGAACAAGCTCTACAGAAGCAGCATCTGGGCTCAGCTTCGCTTTCCGGAGGGAGTTGTGTATGAAGATTTCATTGCAGCTCCTTACGTCCTTGAACAATGTGAACGCATTGCCGCTGTTTCGCAGGCGCTTGTGCTTCACCGGAGAAGAAACGGCAGCATTACACAAACAGGCACCGTGGAAAATATCCGGGATTTGATTCATGCGTATTCGCAGCTTCAGGAATATCTGGAAAAGGAACCGGCTTCCTTTCCGCCGGAAAGCATCCGGATCAGCTGCGAGCAGACAACCAGATCCATGATTCTTGACTGGGCAAAACTGAGAAAGCGAAAGGCGCCGGAGGACGTGTCGGATTGTCTGAAAGCGGAAATCTTCAGATATAAAAAGAAAACCGGCCGCTTTCGCAAATTCAAATCCAGCGTAATCTGGATGCTCTTCAGATGCTTCCCCGGCCTGCTGCTCCCTGCCTCCGCCTGCCTGCAGCGAATGAGGAAACACCTCGGAATGGGAAACGGAGTCATCGCATGAAGCAGCAGGAAGCAAAACATGCCATTCGCAGGAACACACTCCTGAGCCTGCTGATTTCCGGGATCAGCTATCTGTATCCCGTGCTGGTGTTTGCCTATATCGCGCGCATCCTGCATCCGGAAGGCCTCGGACGCCTCTCGTTTGCTACTTCCGTCACGGCCTGCTTCGCCATGTTTACCGGCCTGGGTATGCAGATTTACGGCTTGCGGGCTTCCGCCGAAAACCAGCGGCGCGAGGAAAAGGCCAGGCTTATGGCGGAGCTGCTGATCATCCGGCTTCTGTCCGGCCTGGTTGCCTGGGGTATTTTTCTTTTTGCGGAACATTTTTTTCAAAGCGGCTCCGGAGAGGATCATCGTCTTCTGATGATCTGCGGATTCAGTATTCTGGCTGCCATTCCCGATTGCTCCTGGTTTTATAAGGGCATGGAGGATTATCGGACGCTGGCCTGGACATCGGCCGTCGGGCGGATTTGCGGCCTGGCTGTGATTCTGCTGCTGGTTCGGAGCGCTTCTGATCTTCCCGTCTATGCCTGGATCTCCGTTTTGATGCCGATGATCCTGTCCGTTGCAGAACTCATCCTGGCTGATCGGAAATGGCATCTTCATCTCTGGAAGCAGCTCGGGGATCTGATCCGGTCGGGCCGGGTGTTCCGGTCGATTCAAAAGCATATCCGACCGCTGATGCTTTTCATGCTGATGTCCTGCGCTGTAACGATCTATACCCACACCGACACCGTCATGCTCGGACTGATGCGCGGCAAACAGGTAGTCGGCCTGTATACCTGCGCAGCGAAAATCAAAGGACTGCTGCCGATTCTGACCGGCGCGCTGTGGGCCGCCGCTTTGCCGAAGTCCGCGGAGCTGTGGCGGAACCGGGACGAGGAAGGGTTTCGGTCGCTTGCGGACAAATCCTTTCATGTGATCTACATGGTGATGCTGCCTCTAACCGTGTATTTTTTCCTCTTTGCCGAACCGTGGACGATGCTGATCGGCGGCGGGGAATACCTGGAAGCCGCGGGGTCCATGCGCCTGCTCCTGGTCGCTGTGATTCCGATCGGCTTCAGCAACATCATCGGCGGACAGATGCTGATTCCGATGGGTGAGGAGAAGAAACTGTTCTACGCGGAGGCAATCGGCGCGGGAAGCAATATCCTGATCAATGCCCTGCTGATTCCCGTGCTCTCTTCGGCCGGCGCAGCCATTGCCACAACCGTATCCGAGATCCTGGTTACCGTATTTGCCATGCGTTTCGCGCTTAAGATGGTCCGGTTCCGTATCCTCCAGCCGGGGAATCTGCTTCACAGTCTCGTCGGATGCTGCGCGGCGGGTCTGCTGACAGCGGGGATGGCCAGGCTGTTCCGCCTTTCACCGTCTGTCATGGGGCCGCTTTCCTTTGTGATCTATCTCATGATCTTTACGTCGATCATGCTGCTGTTCCGCGATTCTCTGTATCGCGACATGATCCGATCCGCGAGAAAGCTGTGCAGGCGCGTACTCCCCGAGGCCGTCCGAATCCCGATTGGCCGAATCATCCAAATCATCCGGGCGATGTATTACAGAGTGCAGATGGTTTTCTTTTCAAATCGTCTGCCCCTGTATTGCCCATGCTGCGAAACGAGGCTGCGGTCTTTCGTGGAAGGAGGCTACCTGGAATCTCCCGAACTGTATGACGGAGCAAGATACGTGGGAATCAGGCAGGATATCATCTGCCCTGTATGCGGATCCCTGCCGCGGCACCGGATTCTGGCGGAATGGTGCGCGGCGCACAGGGATGAACTGCGCACCGCGGATATTCTGTACTTTGCCCCGGAATACAGTATGATGCGCTGGATGAAGAAAAACGGGATCGCATGCACCACGGCGGATCTTTATGCCAAAGCGGATTTGAAGCTGGACATTCAGAAAACCGGATTGCCGGATGAATCCAGGGATTTCATCTTCTGCAACCATGTTCTGGAGCATGTGGATGATTATCAAAAAGCACTGGCGGAAATGCGCCGGATTCTTCGCCCGGAAGGACGACTGATCTGCTCCTTTCCCATGGACCCGGAAACGGATCTGGTAGACGAGGAAACGGAGAGACTTACTCCGGAGGAACGGATCCGGCGTTTCGGACAGCATGACCACCGGCGCGTGTTCGGCATGCACGCGGATCAACTGCTGACCGAAGCAGGGTTCAGGGTGGAACCCATTTCCGGCGAAGCGTATCCGGAGAACATTCTTCCGGTGGTCGGTCCGGGAAATTATGATCTCAACCGGCTTTTTGACTGCAGAAAAACCTCGAAAGGAGAAATCCATCACGTCGCATAACCATCTGTTCCGTTCACTGCGCTTCTTCTGATGTTACTTTATTTTCTTCCTCTGACCGTATCCGCAGGCGAAGAAACAGAGATCCCGATCGACGATCCAACCCTTCTGAATTCTCTTTTCGGACACTCATATAGATCAGGAAGTCCGCGAGGGCTCTCCCCCGCCCGTGGTCCTCTGCCCCCTTGTCTGACTGAATCTTCTCATGCTTTTCGGATCAGGGCTTCTTTTCCATGGAAATCTTTTCGCTGTGGTTAGAGTTACATAATTGCAGGTTTATCGAAAGCAAATCAAAATTCCTTCTCTTCCGTCTTCCGTTGGCTTAGTCATTACGTTCTTATCTTTTTTGATTTATCTACTTACGTTTTTGCATTTTAATCTTGACATATTTGCTGTTTCGTAGTATTATTGTCGCGAAAGGAGGTTCCGTATGACCCGCGAGATGATTTGGCTGGTCAGGCAAGACGGCCCATAGGGGGCTCTGAGAAGGGGGGAAAGCACGGTGCGATGATGGTGAAACGAAGGGCGGACGGCCGAAATGCGAAGGATTTTTGAAA
>CADBLV010000018.1 GCA_902795555.1 uncultured Eubacteriales bacterium
GAACCAGAACGGGAGAGGGGAGCCACAGTCATGATGACTGTGGCTTCTTAACCATTCGGACGGATTGCAGCGAACAGGGAAATGACCGCGCAGGATGCATCGGGCGGAGCGGTCGCGGCGAAGAAGAAAACGTCGGCCGGGATGAATGAACCGGGCGGAGAGATTACGGCAAAGAAAAAAACGTCGGCCGGGATGAATGAACCGGGCGGAGCGGTCGCGGCGAAGAAGAAAACGACGGCACGGAATGAACCGGACGGCCAAAGGAGATGACAGAAGTGGAGAAACTCCGGTGCGTGGTGGAACGCATCACCTATCAGAACGAGCTTAACGGGTATTCTGTCATCAAATGCCGCGCAAAGGGGTTCAGTGACCTGGTGACCGTGGTCGGCTTGATGCCGGAAGTGCATGTGGGAAGCGTGCTGGCGGTTTCCGGTGAATGGAAGGTGGATGCCCGATACGGCCGTCAGTTCAGCATGACGGATTTCGAAGAAACGCTGCCGGCCACGGTTTACGGGATCGAAAAATATCTGGGATCCGGACTGATCAAGGGGATCGGGCCCAAGTTTGCAAAGGCGATTGTTCGCCAGTTTGGGGCGGAGACGCTGGCCATTATTGACGATGAGCCGCTGCGGCTGCGGGAAGTGCCGGGCATCGGCGAGACACGGGTGGATCTGATCCGGAAGGGCTGGAACGATCAGAAAGAAATCAAGAATATCATGCTGTTCCTGCAGGATCATCACGTATCCACCGGGCACGCGACCAAGATCTATAAAACCTACGGGAACGACAGCATCCATGTCGTTCAGGAAAACCCCTATCGCCTGGCGGATGATATCTGGGGAATCGGGTTTAAAACCGCGGATACCATCGCGGAGAAAATGGGATTCGACCACGAGAAGTATGCCCGGCTTCGAAGCGGTCTCCTGTACACGCTCAATCAGCTGGCGGAAGAGGGACATTGTTATGCCACCCGGGAGCAGCTGACCAAAGCGGGAGCGGAACTGCTGGAAGTGGACGAGTCGCTGATTACCATGACCATGGACGAAATGATCCGGGCCCGGGACGTGATCACGGAGCCGCGGCCGGAGGAGGAACCGCCTGTCATCTATTTGCCGCCTTTCTTCTTTTCGGAGTTGGGCACGGCCAGGCGGCTGACCGAGATTTTCCGGCATCCGGCTTCGATCACTGTGGAAACGGAAAACCTTGGGGAACGGGTTTCCCGAAAAACCGGCATGACCTATGATCCGGCACAGCTGGAAGCGATTGAGACCGCCGCGAGAAGCAAGGTGTTCATTCTGACAGGCGGCCCGGGCACGGGAAAAACCACCGTTACGCTGGGAATCATCCGCGCCTTTCAATCCGTGCATGCCCGGATTCTCCTGGCCGCGCCGACCGGACGGGCCGCGAAGCGACTGAGTGAAACCACGGGGATGGAGGCAAAGACCATTCATCGGCTTCTGGAGATGAAACCTCCGGACGGATATCAGCGGAATGAGGATAACCCTCTGGAGGGGGATGTGCTGATTGTGGACGAATGCAGCATGATTGATATCCTGCTGATGTACAATCTGCTGAAGGCTGTGCCGAAGACGATGACGATGGTGCTGGTCGGGGATGTGGATCAGCTCCCCTCCGTCGGCGCGGGAAATGTTTTGCGGGATATCATTGACAGCGGCGTGTTTCCGGTGGTTCGGCTGACAAAGATTTTCCGGCAGGCTCAAAGCAGCCGGATCATCACCAATGCCCACCGGATCAATCAGGGGTTCATGCCGGATCTGACGAACGGAAAAAATACGGATTTTTTCTTTATCGAGAAAGAAGAGCCGGAGGCGGCCGCGGCGGAGATCGTATCGCTGGTTCAGCGCCGGCTGCCGGATCATTACCATCTGCCCGCGCAGCAGATTCAGGTGCTGACGCCCATGCAGAAGGGCGTGGTGGGCGCCACGAATTTAAATCAGCTGCTGCAGGAGACGGTCAATCCCGGGGAGGGCGGGCTGCGCAGGGGCGGATTTCGCTATAAACCCGGAGACAAGGTGATGCAGATCCGGAATAATTATGATAAAGAAGTGTTCAACGGGGACATTGGCACGATTTCGGCGATTCGGGAAGAGGATCGCGAGATGACGATCTGCTTTGACGGGCGGGAGGTCGTTTATGATCTGTCGGATCTGGAGGAGCTGACGCTGGCCTATGCCACGACGATTCACAAAAGCCAGGGATCGGAATACCCGGTGGTCGTGATGCCGGTGATGATGACCCATTATGTGATGCTGCAGCGCAATCTGGTTTACACCGGCGTGACCCGGGCCAAAAAAATCCTGGTGATTGTGGGGACGAAAAAAGCGCTGTTCACCGCTATCAGAACCGTGACTGTGACAACCCGGAATACGCTGCTGGCGGAGCGGCTGCGGGAGCTGGCGGGAACGGCAGAGGCGCCGGAATGGACAGCGGAGGCGCCGGACAAAGCGGCAAAGACGTCAGAATGGACGGCGGAGACGCCGACCTGGGAGAACGAAGTATATATTTATCCCGGCGGAAACGTGTAAGGCAGAAGAAGAGACGAAGGGAGAGAGGACGGCATGCGGATTGCGGTGCTGGACGCTGCGACCCTGGGGGAGCTTGATCTGAGCCCCCTGTGCGAAGTGGGAGATGTTCAGGTCTACAGCCAGACCCGGCCGGAGGAGATACAGCAGCGGCTGGAAGGCGTAGAGACGGTGATTGTGAATAAGATCCGCCTGAATGAAAGCAATCTGAGCGGAAACAGGACGCTGAAGCTCATCTGCGTGGCAGCGACCGGATATGACAACATTGACGTTCGGTGGTGTGCTTCGCATGGAATTGCCGTGTGCAATGTGGTCGGGTATTCCACGGACAGCGTGGCCCAGCTGACTGTGGGCATGGCGCTGTATCTGGTAAATCGACTGGGAGAGTATACCCGCGCCGTGCGGGACGGAAGCTATACCCACGGCGGGATCGCCAACAGGCTGACTCCTGTTTATCACGAGATCGCCGGGAAAACCTGGGGCATCGCCGGATACGGGCATATCGGGCAAAAAGTCGGAGAAGTCGCCCGGGCCCTGGGATGCCGGGTGCTGGCCTATAAACGCAGCCCGGCTGAGGGGGTACTTTGTGTGGACGCGGACACGCTGTGTCGGGAGAGCGATCTTCTCAGCATTCATCTGCCGCTGAATCCGGAAACCCGGGGACTTATCAGCCGGGAACGGATTGCTCTGATGAAGCCGGAAGCCATTGTGATCAATGTGGCCAGGGGAGCCGTCGCGGATGAAGCGGCGCTGGCGGAGGCGCTTTCCGCGGGGCGCCTGGGCGGACTGGGCATTGATGTGTATACCCAGGAACCTTTCCCGGAGGATCATCCCTTTTACGCGATCCGGAATCACGAACGGGTATGCTTTACGCCGCATATGGCCTGGGGCGCCCAGGAGGCACGGGAACGCTGCCTGCGGGAGATGATCGAAAACATCCGGGCTTTCCGGCGCGGAGAGCGTCGATGCCGGGTGGACTGCCTGTGAAACAAAAGGAAACTGACTGACCGGAAATCCGGCAGGAAAATTATTTATCAAACTGCGGCGGAACCGGTTTGGTGACCTCTTTGAGGCGCTTCTCGCGGCGATGCTTCACCTCGGCGCTCTGCCCCTGAATATCCCCGGCACGGGTCAGGGCCATCTTGGTCAGGCTGGGGCCGATCAGTTCATACACCAGGACAGAGAACAGGATAATGTTCCGGATCAGGGTTCCGTCGCTTCCCAGCACCCGGGCAGCGGTGGCACACATCCCCAGGGCAACGCCGGCCTGGGGCAGAAGCGTGATGCCCAGGTATTTCCGTACGTTTTCCGGACTGTTGGCCAGAACGGAAGACCAGCGGGCACCTAAATATTTACCGACGGAGCGGGCCAGGATATAGATAACGCCGATCAGCACCACGGAAGGGGAGGAGAAAACCTCAAACTGCAGCTCCGCGCCGCTGAGCACGAAAAACAGCGTCAGCACAGGTCCGGACCAACGATCCGCCTGCAGCATCAGATCTTCGCTGAGCGGACAGAGATTACAGAAGACAGTGCCCAGCATCATGCAGACCAGCAGAGAAGAGAAACCGAAGGTGAAGGGCCCCACGTCAAATTTCAGCTGGCTGAGGGCTACTGTCAGGATGACGCTGCCGACAATGAGAGCGTTCCTGTTCCGATGGGAATGGAAATATCGCTCCGCATAGGTGAGCAGCACTCCGGTCAGGCCGCCCAGGGCCAGGGACAGGCATACTTCGACGATGGGCTCCACAACCAGGGCAACAGCGTTTACATCGCCTTCCCGCATGGATTGCGCGATGCCGAAGGAGACGGCAAACACCACCAGACCCACCGCGTCGTCCAGGGCCACCACCGGCAGCAGCACATCCGTCACCGGGCCCTTCGCCTTATACTGGCGAACGACCATCAGGGTGGCCGCCGGGGCGGTGGCCGACGCGATCGCTCCCAGCGTGATGGCTACGGGCAGGGAAATCAGATCCGGGCGCAGGAAATGGAGCGACACCAGGACAATATCCACCAGCACGGCCGTGATCAGGGCCTGCAGGATGCCGATGATGGTCGCCTGCCTGCCGGTCTGCTTCAGGGAGGAAAGACGAAACTCATGGCCGATCGCGAAGGCAATGAAGCCCAAAGCTACATCGCTGATGATGGAAAGAGAATCGACCTGTTCAAAGGTTTGAAAGCCGATTCCCGGGAGGTTCAGCCGGCCCAGGACACAGGGGCCGATCAGCACGCCGGCCACCAGATAGGCCGTGACGTCCGGAAGACGGAATTTGATAAACAACCGGGTCATCAGAAGACCGGAAAACAACGCAAAGGCAACCAGGAGCAGGGTTTGCATGGAGAGGGGTTCGCTTCCTTTCAAATCGGTTTCCGCCTTAAGCATCCTTTGCCCGCCGCGGCGTGAGCCGGAAGGGGTTTTCCTTCCGGCTCACAGATTATACGCAAAATCGCCTCCGTTTTCAATCCTTTTTCCGGTTTAACCGAAAACCTGTGCTCGATGAACGCATGAACATCAATAACATCAGACGAAAAAAACCGTCCCCATCGTCTATGTCGTCTCTTGTATTTCTTTGAAAGGTTCGATATAATAATTCCGTGCTTTTCGCAGATTCAGGAAGTTCCTTCATTCGAAGGGGGAAAAATCATGAAAAAGAAGAAATTCGGCCTGCAGCCGAAACTGCTTGGCGGGCTTGTGGCCCTGAGCCTGGTGCTGGTGCTGACGCTGACGATTACGGTTTCCCTGATCTATCGCAGTCAGATGGAAAAGACCTATTCCCGGCAGGCTTTCGAAACGGCCACCGTGGCCGCCAGCTTCATCGACGGGGACACAATCGCGAAATATCGGGAAACCCTGCAGAAAGACGAATATTATGAAACGGTACGCCGGCAGCTGCAGGTGATCCGCAACGCGGAAAACATCCGATATCTCTATGTGGTGATTCCGGAGGATGTTCAGTTTTACATCTGGGATACCGGTCCGGAGGGGGATCCGAACGTCTGCGACCTGGGAGACACCGAAGATTTTTACGGCGACGGCGATCAGATTATGCATGAGGCTTTCTCCGCTAATGCCGAAAAGAAGATCCTGATTACCAATAATGACACCTACGGCTATCTGGCCTCGGCCTATGTGGCTGTGCTGGACAGCCGGGGACAGCCTGCCGCGCTGGCCAGCGTGGATTTATCTCTGGACGAGATTAACCGGCAGCTGACGCAGTTTTATCTGGTGATCCTCGGGATTGCCGTGGCGCTGGTGCTGGGCTTCTGTATCTTCTATTATCGCTATCTGAAAAAGGTGCTGATTCGCCCGATCAAAACGCTTTACGACGACACGCAGAAGCTGGTCAGCGATCAGATGGAGCACCTGGAGGGATTCCAGAATCAGATTCATACCGGGGATGAACTCCAGTCTCTGGGTGAGTCCTTTGAGCACATGACCAGAGAACTGCAGGCCTATATCGATCATCTGGCCGTCATGACCGCGGAAAAGGAGCGGATCGGGGCGGAACTGAATATTGCCAGCCGGATTCAGGCGGATATGCTGCCGAGCATTTTCCCGGCTTTCCCGAACCGGCACGAGATTGACCTGTATGCCACGATGGATCCCGCGAAGGAAGTGGGCGGCGACTTCTATGACTTCTTCTTCACGGACGAAGATCATCTGGCCCTGGTGATTGCGGACGTGAGCGGCAAGGGTGTTCCCGCGGCCCTGTTCATGGTGATCGCGAAAACCCTGATTAAAAACAGCGCCATGAGCAACGGCAGCCCCGCCGCGATTCTGACCCAGGTGAACGAGCAGTTGTATGAAGGAAATGCGGAGGAATATTTTGTCACCGTGTGGCTGGCGATTCTGGATCTGCGAACCGGCAAGGGGCTGGCCGCCAACGCGGGCCATGAGCATCCGGTGATCCGGCGGAAGGGCGGGGAATATGAGCTGGTGCTTTATCGCCATTCCCCGCCGGTGGGCACCATGTCAGGCATCCGCTTCAGGGAGCATGAATTCGAGCTGCATCCCGGGGACAAACTGTTTGTATATACCGACGGCGTGGCGGAAGCCACTAACAGCTCCAACGAACTGTTCGGAACCGATCGGATGCTGGAAGCCCTGAACGCCGCGGGGGACTGCTCTCAGAAGGAGAGGCTGAAAGCGGTGAAGCAGTCGATCGATGCCTTCGTTGGGGATGCTCCGCAGTTTGACGACATTACGATGCTCGGACTTACTTACTACGGCCGTGACGCTGAGAACTGAAATTCCCGTTCAGCAGATATCCTCCCAGGGAGCCGATCAGGCCTCCGAGAATATGGGAGAGGTTGGACACGTTATCCTTCACGGTGATTCCCTCCCAAATCTGCTGGCCGAGATAGATCAGGGCGACAAGAATAAACGTGAGCGGTATTTCGCCCTCTCTGAAACCGGTGAAGGACGTCAGGAGGATGAACGCGAAGACCACGCCGCTGGCCCCCAGCAAAACCGTCCGGGGGAACAGCAGATTGTGAAAGAGCCCTGTGACAAAGGCAGTGACCAGAATCACGAGAAGCAGATTTTTCCATCCGTATTTCTCTTCCAGCATGGGCCCCAGGAGCAGGATATACGCCAGATTCCCCAGCAGATGGGGCAGGCCGGAGTGACCGAGCACATGGGTGAACAGCCGCAGATAGGTCAGGGGATCCGCCCAGGACGAAGCATAGGTTGAAAACAGCAGCGTCGTGCTTTTTTCTCCGGAAAGGGAGCCGGCTAACGTTGCCAGCGCACAGGCGATCGCAAACCCCAGCACCAGCGGAGCATTGAACGTGATCCTCAGCTTTTTCTTCATTCACGCACCCTTCTTTCAATCCGTCTTCCGCGAGCCGCAGGGTCACGGCTGTCATTCCTTCGTTCATATGGATCCCTTCCTTTGGCGGTTTTCCCGTTCATAATGGCGGAAAGCGGGAAAATGATCATGGGCGGATCCGTGCGACGGATGCTGAATCTGCCGGGCGCGGCCCTTACGGACAGGAAAAATTACCGAACTTTATAGCGCGGCGGTTCTGTAAACTCTTCTTCCGGGGCGGGATCTGCGGATTCTTCCGCCTTTTCATCCGGTTCATCATTCTGACCGCCTTGCTTTTTCCGATTGAAGAACCAGATCAGGCCGGCGGCGATCCCGAGCGATACGCTTGCGGAAGGGCGAAGATGACCGAGATCAATCAGGGGAGTGGTAAAAATAATACGAAGAGCGTCTCCGATCGAGCCGCCGCTGTTTTTCATCGCAATGATGAACAGGGTGATGTTGTACAGATAATAAACAACGAAGACCCAGAAAAAGATCCGGAGTCCGCGACGAAAGCCCTTACTGCTGAACAACCGCCTGAAGAAGCCGGCAATACGCTGGAACATGACGACGGTTTACTCCCTTCGATGATGATGAAAGACGCCGGAGAAGAAGGTGTCAGGATTCGCCGCCTTCCACCGGGGTGGTCCATCTGGACTGCTCCAGAATCATGTCCCTGTGGTTGATTTCCGTCGGATAGCCCTGCTCCTGCAGATAGGCGCCGATGGCTTCGGCAATGGCGACGCTGCGGTGGACCCCGCCGGTGCAGCCGATGGCGATGACCATCCGATGCTTTCCTTCATCCTTATAATGCGGGATCAGGAAACTGAGCAGATCCTTCCACTTCTGCATGAATTCCACGGTTACCGGGTGATTCATCACGAAATCCCGCACATCGTCATCGCGGCCGGTGTGCCGCTGAAGTCCCTCAATATAGAAGGGATTCGGCAGGAAACGGACATCCACAACCAGGTCGGCCTGGCGGGGTAGGCCGCGCTTGAAGCCAAAGCTCATCACATCCACCCGGATCGGCGCTTCCTTCTGGCCGCCGCCCAGCGTGTCATTCAGGGCCTTCTTCATGGCCCGAGAATTCATATCGGTGGTATCGATGACATAATTGGCCACTTCCCGCAGGGGCTGCAGCCGGTTTTTTTCCTCCGCGATCGCTTCGGTCAGATTCAGACCTTCCTGGCAGAGCGGATGCTCCCGCCGCGTTTCCTTATACCTGTTCAGCAGCGTGTCATCGCTGGCTTCCATGAAGATGATTTCGATGATGTGCCCGACACGGGCTAATTCCCGCAGCATGTTGGAAACGGTCTGGGCATCGAAGAACTCGCCGCTGCGCACATCGATCCCGATGGCCACGGCCGGATAACGCGTGGCCGTGGAATCAAAGGCATCCATCAGCTTCGGGAGCAGCATGGGCGGAATGTTATCCATGCAGAAATTTCCCTTATCTTCCAGATAGCGAACGCACGCGGTTTTTCCCGCGCCGCTCTGGCCGGTGACGATCAGGTACTTCATTCTTCGAACCCTCCTCTGCCGTGCATCGCGGAGACGGTTTTGTCTGCAGTCTTATTCCTTTCGTAACTATAGCATACGTTTTCCGATCCTGCAATCCTTTTTTTGGCAGTTAAGCCGGGCGCGGAAGGTTGAAGGAGTGGGAGAAATTGTGTATAATGAGCTGGAAAACCGGCGGAATCAAAACCTGCGGCAAGGGGGGGAACCCGACATGAAAAAGATCGTTTTGCTGCTGACCGCGGCGCTGTGTCTGGCGCTGTGGATGATGATGCCCGCGGCGGCGGAGGAAGGCACGGAAGAACCGGCTTTGGAATCCCAGGGATTCCGATATCGCGTGCTGGAGGACGGAACGGCGGAAATCCTGCAATACACCGGCAGGAATCTTTACCCGTCGCTGCCGGAGTCGCTGGACGGCCACCCTGTTACATCCATCGGCGATGAAGCGTTCTATCATCCCAGGTTCAGCGTGGCGAACGTGATCATTCCGGCCACGGTCAGACATATCGGATCCAACGCTTTTTCCAAGACCGACCTGGTAGAAATTGAAATTCCGGCGGGCGTGATCAGCATGGGGGACAATCCGTTCAGCTACTGTGAGTCTCTGAAAGCCATCACGGTTGCCGAGGGAAATCCCGTGTTTTACGCGGAGAACGGCGTTCTGTTCTGCCGGGAAGATCATTCCCTGGTGGCCTTTCCCAACCCGGCTGAGATTTTTGAAGAAAATGTGTATGACGATGATGATGAAGACGAATACGAAGGCCGGTCTGTGACATATACGGTTCCTGCGGGAACGGAGATCATTCGCGCCGACGCATTCGGAGGCGTCGAAGGTCTGACAGAGGTGCTTTTTCCGGACTCCCTCCGGGTCATTGGCTCGCAGGCCTTCGGTTTCTGTTTCGGTCTGGAGAAACTGACCATTCCGGACAGCGTTACGGAAATTGGGAACGCCGCCTTTGATACCTGCACATACCTGGGCAGGGTCGTGCTCCCGAGAGGCCTGAAACGCATTCCCTCCATGCTGTTCTATGAATGCGAAAACCTGTATGAGGCCGAGATTCCGGAAACCGTCACGGAGATCGGAGACTCCGCGTTCGATTTCTGCGGGAGCCTGGAACATGTCCGAATCCCGGATGGCGTGACGAAGATCGAAACCGGTGTTTTTGAAGGATGTTCCTCGCTCAGATCCATTGTGATTCCGGAGCGCGTGACCGAAATCGGCGCCTTCGCCTTCTGCGGCTGCGACATCCTTACCGATGTTCAGATTCCCGATACGGTGACAAAAATAGGGGAATATGCTTTTTCACACTGTATGTCGCTGAAGGAACTGACTGTTCCGGACAGCGTTCAGGTGATCGGTGAACACGCTTTCGATTACTGTTCGAAGGAGCTGGTGATCCTCTGCGGTCCGGACAGCCCCACGAAGACCTACTGCGAGCAGAACGGCATTGCCTTCAGAACGGAGTAACCGGGTGTCAGGCCTCCGAGGGTGCTGATTCTTTCCACTGATCCTTCGTAAGGCTGCTCACATAGCCTGTCCGTTTCTCATGCATCAGCGGTACATCGACATCTTCCGATTTCCACTGAAAGCGAAAACCGCATTTCTCCTGAACGCGCTTCGATTTGCTGTTGCCTTCATAATAGCCGACCCAGACTTTCGTCATGCCGAGCTCTTCAAAAGCGTGGCGAAGCATTTCCTTCACCGCTTCCGGCATGATGCCCCGGCCCCAGAACGGTTTCCCAAGCCAGTATCCCAGTTCGCATTCATCGTCCCGCTCTGTCAGATCGGTATGCCCGTTCAGCTTCAGCTCGATGGCTCCGATGGCCTTTCCGTCCGTTTTCAGGCAGATGGCATATGCCTCCCTGCCGTTTAAGACATTTCGGATGACATCCCGGCTTTCCTCCATGCTCTGATGAGCAGGCCAGCCGGCGATCGGCCCCACGTCCGGGTCTTTCGCGTATTCATACAGGTTCTCCGCGTCGCTGTCTTCCCAGCGGCGCAGGATCAGGCGATTTGTTTCTAACATATCCTCATGCCCTCCACCAATTGTTCTCCCGCAGCCAGCCAACAGACCGCTTTAAGGCTTCAATCGTCTTTGTTTCGAGGACACATCGCGCATTCAGGCTTTGAGCCAGTTTCAGCCGTTCCGAAAGATGAATTTCTCCGTCTCCAAGCGCCAGATGATTCCTCGGCGGGATTTCCGATCCATCGTGGATATGAAAATGAACCAGGCGATCCTGATGAGCCAGTATAAACGGAACATCCTTTTCGCCGGCTGCTTTGGAATGACCAATATCCCAGGTCAGTCCGAATTTCGGACTTTCCAGCAGGTATTCGATCACTTTTTTCTCATAATCCCTGAACCCGTCCGTATTCTCAACCGTGATCATCACCTCGCTGTCTCCGATCCATTCCTCACACAGGGAGCGGAACGTGGCGAAGGACCGCATATAGGTTTCAAAGTCCCGATCGTACATCTGAACTTTACGATCCGGCAGGGTGATGAAAATCCCATGGTTCATGTGCATGTTCAGCGTAAGTGGCCGTATGATGTCGCTGAACCGATCCCGTAAACACAAAAGTTTTTTTGCCGCTTCAATCGACCGCCGCACCGTTTCCAGATACGCCGCCGACACCAGATGGTTGAAGTCGGCGATGTTCAGGTTCTCGTCCAGATGGATGGTGTAATAGATTCCCGCCCGCTCGGCCATCCGCAGCAGGACGTCGGTCTGTTCCAGATATTCCACCTGGTATTCCGGAAAGTTCATGTTCAGTTCGATGAATCTGAGGCCGAGGCTTTTGCAAAGGGAAACATTGTCTTCCAGCGTTCTGTTCTCAATCAGCGTCGGCATACCAAAATGAAGCATTGCTTTTCCTCCTGAATGATCCATACGTATTCGGCAGCGCGCAGGACGAAGTCTGAATCAGCGACAGTATAGCATAACTGACAGAAATCAGCAAATGACAGCCCGGGGCAGGATGACGAAGGAGGAAAAGGAGGGAGTGTACAGTCCCCCCGGATCACAGTCCTCTGATAATTTTCAGATAATCCTGCCGCTGATCTACTACCGCATGAATCATCACTTCTTTTTTGCTCTCGTCAATCTTATAAAATACAAGGTCCTTCTCCAGAATCAGCACCTTATACCCCTGACGCCTGAGCACTGTATATTTAGGATCTGTTCCAATATACGGGTTGTCTCCTAATTTCAGGATGGACGCTTCCAGCTCGTTTAGCTTTTCCAATGCGATATCATTACC
>CADBLV010000019.1 GCA_902795555.1 uncultured Eubacteriales bacterium
CAGTAGGGGCTGTGGAAAAGACGAACACAAGATATGGGTATGGGCACGCCGGAAGGCGTGTCCATAATTTTTGGCGCAAAGGCAGGAAATATATAGGTTTTGCAGGTAACCAAACCAAAAATGTCGAAAAAGGGCGGAAGAAAGACCGGATTTTTGGCAAACTTAGGGCACACCTGATAGCGTGTTAATATACAGAGCCCAAAAACACTGAAATCACAGGGGCTTCCGGGCAGGGGAAGATGAAAAATCTCAAAAAAAATTTCAAAATCAGGCCCAAAACCTCTTGAAATGAAATCGGGGTTCATGTATAATTCTGCTGTTGTCTGTTTAGGGATGAAGTGGTAAGTTGCCGTCCGGCCAGACGGGTAATTATCGCGGACCAGCCCGCTGATCGGGCGACGGACTCGAAGGCGCCAGGGGATCTGCACCTGCAGTGGGTTCCTGGGAAGCGCACAAGAGAACGAAAAAATAGGAGGTTAACAGGAATGGCCAACCAGAAAATCCGTATCAAGCTGAAGAGCTACGAGCACAAACTGATCGACCAGAGCGCGGAGCGGATCGTTGAAACCGCAAAGCGCACAGGTGCCCGTGTCTCCGGCCCCATTCCGCTTCCGACTGAAAAGGAAGTCATCACCATTCTCCGTGCTGTGCACAAGTACAAGGACAGCCGCGAGCAATTCGAGCGCAGGACGCATAAGCGCCTGATCGACATCAGCAATCCGAACCCCAAGACAGTGGACGCCATGATGAAGCTGGATCTGCCGGCGGGCGTCGAAATCGAAATGAAACTGTGAGGCGATAGATGATGAAGAAAGCGATCGTGGGAAAGAAGATCGGCATGACGCAGGTGTTTGCGGAAGACGGACGCCTGATTCCGGTCACCGTGATTGAAGCGGGCCCCTGCACTGTGGTGCAGACGAAAACGAAGGAAAGCGACGGCTACGAGGCCGTTCAGGTCGGCTTTGGCGATATGACCGAAGCGCGCGCGAAGAAGCTGCTGACCAAGCCTGTGCTCGGTCATTACAAGAAGGCCGGCGTGGATGCGAAGCGCACCCTGCGTGAATTCCGGTTCGATGACTGCAGCGGATATAAAGTGGGCGATGTGCTCAAGTGTGATCAGTTCGAAAGCGGCGACAAGATCGACGTGACCGGCACCAGCAAGGGTCATGGCTACACTGGCGCCATCCAGCGCTGGAATCAGCATACCGGCCCCATGGCTCACGGTTCCAAGTATCACCGCGGAGTCGGCTCCCTGAGCGCGAACTCCGATCCGAGCCGGGTCTTCAAGAACAAGCACATGGCCGGTCACTACGGCGTTGACCGGGTAACGGTTCAGAACCTGGAAGTCGTTCAGGTGGATGCTGAGCGGAACCTGCTGCTGGTGAAGGGCGCGGTTCCCGGCCCCAACGAAGGCCTGCTGCTGATCCGTGACACCTGCAAGGCCTGATCCCTTGCGCTCAACGAAGGAGGAAAATAACAATGCCTAAGACTGCTCTTTATAATATGGAAGGAGCGACGGTCGGCGAAGTGGAGCTGAGCGAGGCGATTTTCGGCGCTCCGATTCATGAAGCCGCGATGCATCTTGTGGTTCGCTCCTATCTGGCAGCCCAGCGCCAGGGCACCCAGAGCGCCCTGACCCGCGGGCAGGTTCGTGGCGGCGGCCGGAAGATCTATCGCCAGAAGGGTACCGGCAATGCGCGGCACCATGGCAACCGTGCTCCTCAGTTCCGTCATGGCGGCGTTGTGTTTGCGCCGAAGCCCCGGGATTATGTGATCCATGTGAACCGCAAAGTGCGGCGGCTCGCGTTCTGCAGCGCCATGACCGCGAAGTTCAACGAAGGCGGCATCATCGTGGTTGACGCGCTGGCGCTGAAGGAAGGCAAGACGAAGCTGATGGCTGAGACGCTGAAGAAGCTCAACGCCACCAAGAAGGCACTGGTTGTGCTGCCTGAGCGGGATGAGATGATCGTGCGGGCCACTGCCAACCTGGCGGAGGCAAAGACGACCTATGTCAATACGCTGAATGTTTATGACATTCTGAACGCGGACAAGCTGGTTCTGACCAAGGCCGCGAAGGAATGCGTCGAGGAGGTGTACGCGTGATGAAGGATCCTCATGATATCATCAAGCGCCCGGTTCTGACCGAGAAGGCGTATGAAGGCATCGAAGACAAGCGCTATGTTTTCGAAGTGGACATCCACGCGAACAAGGCGGAGATCAAGAGCGCTGTGGAAGCGGTTTTCGCGGATGACGGCGTGAAGGTTGAAAAGGTCAACACCCTTCGCACTCTGGGCAAGATGAAGCGCCAGGGAAGAACCCAGGGCAGGACGCCCGAAACCAAAAAGGCCTATGTGACCCTGAAGAAGGACTCCAAGCCCATCAAGTTCTTCGAAGGCATGGCCCAGTAAAAGCAGGGAGGAGA
>CADBLV010000020.1 GCA_902795555.1 uncultured Eubacteriales bacterium
CGGCGGTTTCCAGAAGGACCTGCTCACAGTCGGCGGTATGATAGTATCGTTCGTCCTCTGTCATTCGCATGACCAGAAGGCCGCCGGTTCTTTCAATATAATAGCGGCGTTCCGGGACATCGGCATAATCAACAAACCCCCGGAGCATGCGAATTCCCTGGGGGTTGATGTACAATTCCTTTTCCGTGAGCCATTCTCCTTCTTCCGAAAGGCGTTCCAGGGTGTCCTGACTCCGCTCTGCGGCGTCCGGAATTTCGGAAGTCAGAATCAGATATCCGGCCTTCCTGTCCTTTTCCGTATATTGCCAGATCGCCTCCCGGGTATCGCCGTGGATGAGCGTGAATCCTTCCGGCACGCGAATTTCCAGTCCGCCCATGCTTCGGATGTTGGGATTTTCACGGGTTGCATGAAGAAAGATGAAGAAGCCGGTCAGCAGGATCAGGAGAAGGCCCGGCGTGATGAAACGACGAAACCTGCCTGAACCGACGGTCGTTTTGATGCCCCGGCGTTCTTTTTTCGGAGGATTCCCGGGCGTTCCGTTCCCGATAATCCCGGGGGCTTCGCCCTGGCCGGGCCCGGGCATTCCGGCTCCGGTGTTCCTTTCGTTCCCGTTTTTTCTCCGCTTTCCCAAAGCCAGCCCGGTAATCTTCTTCCGGATCAGGTTGAACAGGGCGGTTGCGGGGACAGAGCAGCTCAGCACAGCCACGATATAGATCGGTACATTCCGGATATACACGATGCTTTTGGCAAGATCCAGGAAATTGTATCCGAACATCTCCACAAACATCCCGTGAATCAGATAGAAATCCAGCGACATGGCGCCCAGCCAGGCGAGGGCTCCGTTCCCCAGCGTCACCTTCATCATCAGCAGGAAGCAGAACGCCACAAAGAAGAGGCTCACCAGCCACTGGGTTCCGGCGCTGAGCAGCCGATGGGGGATTTTCATTGGAGAGTTCCAGGCATCATAATATCCCAGGCGATTGTTAAGGAGCCATTCCGACTGTTGATACAGGAGAAAAATTCCCGCGAAGGCCAGGATCAGCCAGACCCAGTATCCCTTCTTCAGGAAGCGCAGCACTCGCCCTTCAAATTTTCCGAACAGCAGTCCGATGGGAAACAGAAGGATGCTGTTATACCACCATTCTCCCCGCATCCACCAGTCGTTCTGATGGTCGATACATGCGCCGAGCACGGTGTATCCCAGCGTGAACAGAAACACCCAGAAGATCGCGGTTCCTTCCCGCCGGCACAGCCGGAAGGCCGCCCAGAAAACAAGATAGAAGAAGGGGATCACCACGATATACCAGGCGTTGGGGTTGGCCATGTGCAGCCCGGAAAGATACCAGAGGATTGTCAGGGCGTCCATCTTCTCGCCCATAGCCAGGCGCACGATGGTATAAACGATCTCGGAGAGATAAAAGGCGATGATCATCGGGAGGATCCGACGTCGAAAAAAGCCCTTCAGATAATCCGGCTTGGTGTGCAGGCTTTTATACAGCCCGAGGCCGCTGCAGAACAGGAACACGGCCACCAGCATATATCCCATGGGAACAAAGGGATCCAGGCCGTGGACAATATACTGCCGGGGATGCCAGGGGGCGCAGCTCTTCTGAGCCATGTGATGCAGGGCCACCCCCAGGGCTGCGATGCCCTGAAGGATTTTGGTCTGTTTCAGAGAGGTGCAGCCCTCATTCCATTTTCCCTTCCCGGCGCCTTTCGCTCCGAAAAAGATCAATACGGCCAGGGAGAAATAGAAAAGATACATCCAGTCCATAAAGGCCTGTCTCCTTGTTCAGAAATCAAAATACGCTTTCCGCGTATCGCACCGCGTCCATGGCATCCGCGCCATAGCCGTCGGCGCCGATTTCCCGGGCATATTCCGGGGTCAGCACAGCGCCGCCCACCATCACCCGGACGCCGGGCGCCTTTTCATGAATCAGGCGGATGGTTTCCTCCATGGCGGGCACGGTGGTGGTCATCAGGGCGCTGAGGCCCACCAGGGGCGCCTGCTCCCGGAGGGTAGCCTCCAGCACGGTTTCCGGGGGTACGTCCTTCCCCAGATCAAACACCTCAAAACCGTAATTTTCCAGCAGCAGGCGGACGATGTTCTTTCCGATATCGTGCACGTCCCCCTTCACGGTGGCCAGAATGATCTTCCCCCGGGTTTCGCC
>CADBLV010000021.1 GCA_902795555.1 uncultured Eubacteriales bacterium
CGGCGACGCTGACCCCGGAACCCACGGCGACACCGACTCCGGAACCCACGGCGACGCCGACTGCGGAACCTACGGCGGCGCCGACCGCGGAACCCACGGCAACGCCGACCCCGGAACCCACAGCGACACCGACTCCGGAACCGACGGCGACGCCAATCTTGGAACCAACGGCGGCGCCGACTCCGGAACCGGCGGATCTGGATGAGGACCGGATGGGGGAATGGTATGCGGTATACATGAAAACCGGCCGTCTGGAAGGAACGCCGCAGAAGCTGATCGACATGGACATCACGCTGACGCTGAAGCCGGATCATACGGCCGTGCTGAACTACGCGGGAGCCGGGGACAGCCGGAGATGGTCTGTGGCGGGAGACGGAACGGTTCGGTTCGGGGAGGATACCCTGATCCTGCGGGCGGACGGATTTCTGATTCTCAGAACCAGTCAGGACAGCTATATGGTGTTCCATCAGGACAAAAAAGCGACATGGAAACCCGGAACGTCGATGGAACCTTGACACAGAGGGGCTTTCTCTGTACAATAGCATTGGTTTGTTATATCCACATCCGTAGGGATCCGCCGGCGGGAAGCTGACGGAGGATGGAGGAAGGAGCGTCAAGCTCCGACAAGCGATGCGCAGAAAATATCTGTTCCTGATCTTCCTGATCTTGACCCTGGTTCTGCTGCTGGCGGCGGGGACGGCCGCGGCTGACAACATCACCGATCCTGTGAAGATCTCGATGGAGCTGAGCAAGAATAAATTCACCGAGCCAGGGCCCGTGACGGTATCGATCACGCTTGGCAACGTGGGGGACGGGGATCTTCCCGGCCCGATTACGCTGTATTATCCCAGCGGCAAAAAGGTGGAAGAATTCGGGTCGCCGACCCTGGCTGTCGGATCCAGCAAAAACTGGTCCGGCACATGGAACGTGACCCAGGCCGAGATTGACGCCGGAAAGCTGACCTTCTCCTGCAAGTATTCCGTGACCAACGAAGAAGGCGAGCTGGTGAACAAGGTCAAATATTTCTCCAAGAAGATTTCCGCCGTCAGCGCCGATCCGGTGATTGAGGTGCGGCGGACCGTTGTGCCTTCCATGGCCCAGAAGGGGCAGGACGTGACGGTGACCTATGAGATCAGCAACATCGGCACGGTGGACGTGACCAATGTCACGATCAAGGAGAACACCTCCATTTCCAGCAAATCCGGATCGATTGAAAAGGTCGCTGTGGGTCAGACGGAAAAGTATGTGTTCAACGCGAAGATGGGCGGGAAAGACCTGACCAGCGCCGCTACGATCACCTACAAGGCCAACGGCAAAACCTTTAACACCAAAGTGGAAGCCGCGACGGTGAAATACGGCGAGGTGAAGCTCAGCGCTTCGCTGGAAGCGGACAAAAAGGGCGGCGCGCCCGGGGACACCGTGAAGGTGACTCTGACGCTGAAAAACTCCGGAAATGTGGATTTCAAAAACGTGACAGTTTCGGATGTTCTTCTGGGCACGGTTTTCAGCAATGAATATGTGGCGGCCGGAAAGAGCCTGACTCTGACCAAAGACATCACCCTGACCCGGACAACGGATCTGCTGTTTACGGTGTCGGCGGAGGATGAAACCGGCGGTCGGGTGGAAACGGCAACCGGGGCGGTTCACGTGATCTGTATGGATCCCACTCAGCAGGTGGTTCTGAACATCGAGACGACCGCGGACCGGGATACGGTTTACAAGATTCCGGGAACGGTCCGGTTCACGATCACGGTGACCAACGGCAGCGCGGTCGAAGTCAAGAACGTAACCGTGAAGGCTGTCGACACGACGGTTTACACGATTGAAAGCATGGAACCCGGCGCAAGCCTTACCTTTGCCCGGGATATGGACATCAGCATGGCGGGTACGTTCCAGTTTACGGCTTCCTGCAAGGACGTGCTGAATCAGACCCAGACCTTTACCAGCAATTCGGTGCAGGTGGGATATGCCCTGCCGACCCCGGTGCCGACAGAGGCGCCGCTGGTGACCCCGCCTGCGCCCCGGATGGAGCCCATGCCCACGGAGCAGCCCGAACCGGAATGGCTGGGGACGGCGGAAACGATCGCGGAGAAGGCAAAATGGATTCTGGCCGGAGTCGGCGGCGTGATGCTGCTTCTGCTGCTGATCGGCGCGATTCGGCGCGGACACAGCAAGAGCCAGTCCAAACGGGCGATGGATCATCTGGAAGGCGCGGTTTATCGGGATTACAGCACCGCGCCGCGGAGCCAGAAACGCCGCAGCGTGATTACGGACAACCTGGACAAAAAAGCGGAATCCCAGGCCAAAAAAGAAACGGAAGGAACCGCGCAGAACAGTGAACTGATGGCGGAGACGCTGAAGCGGCTGTACACGGACGAGCCCACCGTGGAGCCCACCGTGACCGTGGATCCTGACGCAACCATCGTCGACGCGACTGTTGACGCGGGGCAGGAGACGAAACGGATGCCGGCGGTGAAGGATGAGACCGGGACAGGCAGTACGCCCAGACGCCGAGTACGGAAAGACTAAAAAATGACCCATCCACAGGGATCCCGAAAAGGGGTCCCTGTTTTCATGCGGCTCCGGGGGCTTCTTCTGATGCCTGAACCGGCCGGGACAGGCCTGTCGGGAACGGGCTGCGGAATGATCCGGGAAAAAACTTGCGCGCGGCAGGCTTGCAATGATATAATAGCCTGTATTGCTTTGCCCGGTAAACGGTCGCGAGCGGCGCGAAGGGGTTTCAGCCCTGAGGCGGGCGAGACGCGAAAACCGTCCTGCGGAATAAGGCAGACGGGAACGGATTGTTCGAAGAGGAGTAGGATATGCTGGATTTTTTGAAGAAAATGCTGGGCGCGGGAAATGACGCGCAGCTGAAGAAACTGAAAAAGCCCGTGGATGACGTGATGGCCCTGGAGGATGCCTACCGAAAGCTGACGGATGAACAGCTGCAGGCTAAGACGGCGGAATTCAGGGAACGGCTGGCGAAGGGTGAAACGGAGGACGACCTGCTGCCGGAGGCCTTTGCCACCGTGCGGGAGGCGGCGGACCGGGTGTTGGGCATGCGTCCCTACCGGGTTCAGGTGCTGGGCGGCATCGTGCTGCATCAGGGGCGAATCGCCGAAATGAAAACAGGTGAAGGGAAAACGCTGGTGGCTACCATGCCTGCCTATCTGAACGCGCTGCGGGGGGATGGGGTTCACATTGTGACGGTGAACGATTATCTGGCCCGTCGCGACAGCGAATGGATGGGCAAGGTGCACCGCTTTCTGGGGCTGAGCGTCGGCCTGATCGTTCACGACCTGGAACCCCAGGAGCGCCGGGCGGCTTAGGCCTGCGATATCACCTACGGAACGAACAATGAACTGGGATTTGACTATCTGCGGGACAACATGGTGATCCGCCAGAGCGACCTGGTTCAGCGGGGACATGCCTTTGCGATCGTGGACGAGGTGGACTCCATCCTGATCGATGAGGCCAGAACGCCTCTGATTATCAGCGGCCAGGGAGAAAAGAGCACGGAGCTGTATGATCGGGTAGACGCGGTGGTGCGGACGATGAAACCGGACGTGCATTACACCCTGGAGGAGAAGAAAAAGGCGGTTACCCTGACGGACGAGGGCGCCCGGAAAGTGGAAACCGCCTTCGGGATCGAAAACCTGAACGACCCGGAGAACAGCGAGCTGAATCATCATGTGAACTGTGCCCTGCGAGCCCACGCGGTGATGAAGCGGGACGTTGATTACGTGGTGCAGAACGGCCAGGTGATCATCGTGGATGAATTTACCGGGCGACTGATGATCGGCCGGCGATACAGCGAAGGGCTGCATCAGGCCATCGAGGCGAAGGAACACGTGAAGGTGGAGCGGGAGAGCAAGACCCTGGCGACCATCACCTTCCAGAACTATTTCCGTATGTACGGCAAACTGTCCGGCATGACGGGTACCGCCAAGACGGAAGAGGCCGAATTCCAGGGCATCTACAGCCTCGACGTTGTGGAAATCCCCACGAACAAGGAAAACATCCGCAAAGACCTGGAGGACATGGTTTACAAGAACAAGGCGGCCAAGTTTCAGGCGGTGGTGGCCAGCATTGAGGAGCACCATGCCACGGGACAGCCGCTGCTGGTCGGCACCATCAGCGTCGAGGTCAGCGAGATGCTCAGCGAACTGCTGCGGCGCAAGGGGATTCAACATGAGGTGCTGAACGCCAAAAACCACGCGAAGGAAGCCGAAATCGTCGCCCAGGCGGGCCACTGGGGCGCAGTGACCATTGCGACAAACATGGCGGGCCGCGGTACCGACATTCTGCTGGGCGGCAATCCGGAATTCCTGGCCCGGCGCGCGATGCGGCAGGAGGGCGTGGAGGACGAAATTATCGAGGAGGCCGTGGGTCACAGCGAACAGGTGAGCCCGGAAGTGCTGGAAGCCCGGAACCGCTATCAGGAGCTGTACAGCCAGTTCAAGACAGAGACGGATCGGGAGCATGACCGGGTGCTGCAGACCGGCGGACTGCATATCATCGGTACGGAACGCCATGAGAGCCGGCGGATCGATAACCAGTTGCGGGGCCGGAGCGCCCGGCAGGGAGATCCCGGTTCTACCCAGTTCTTCATCAGCCTGGAGGATGACCTGATGCGGCTGTTCGGCAGCGAGCGGATCGGTGTTATGGTGGATCGGCTGGGCCTGAAGGACGATGAACCGCTGACTGCGGGACTGCTGACCAAGCAGATTGAAAATGCTCAGAAGCGGATTGAGAACCGGAACTATGAAACCCGGAAGCACGTGCTGGAATACGACAACGTGATGAACCGCCAGCGCGAGGTGATTTACGGACAGCGCCGCCGGGTGCTGATGGGCGAAAATGTCCGGGACAGCATCGCCAGGATGGCGGACCACGTGGTCGATTTCGCGGCGGGCCGCTGGATGAACGGCGAGGACGTGGGCGAGTGGGAATGGAAGGAAGCAACGAACTATCTGGAAAACCTGTGCTGCCACCACGGAGCGCTGGAAGCGAACAGGGGACTGGCGGAAGCAGAGAACCGGGAAGGCTTTATCGAGGCGCTGAAGGCGGACGCTGCCGAATTCTATACGGAGCGGGAAGCCATGATGGCCGGACTGCACGTGGACATGCGGGAGCTGGAGCGGGTGATGCTGCTGCGGAGCGTCGACAGCCGTTGGATGGATCATATCGACGCGATGGATCAGCTGCGAGACGGCATCGGGTTCCGGGCCTACAGCGGCAAGAATCCTGTGACGGAATATCAGATCGAAGCCGGGCACATGTTTGAAGAGCTGAACCACCTGATCCGCGAGGACACGGTGCGCCGTGTGTATCAGACCAAGGTTCAGGTGACGCCGGAACGGGTGCAGACCGCGAAACCGACGGAGGCCAGAATGGCCGGGGACGGCCCCAGGCAGCCCAGGAAGGTCAGCGCGGCGAAGAAGATCGGGCGGAATGATCCGTGCCCCTGCGGCAGCGGCAAGAAATACAAGAACTGCTGTATGTTAAAGGAACAACAGTGAACAGGAGAAAACAAAATGCTTGAACTGGAACAATATACACAGGATCTGGCCGGGATTCGCAAGTCGATCCTGGCGGCAGGGGATGCCCTGCACATCGATCACATGAAGGAACAGATCGATGAATTAACCGAGGAGATGAACCAGCCTGAATTCTGGAACGATACGGACCGCTCTACCAGGGTCAATCAGAAGCTGGGCCATCTGAAGAACAAGCTGACGCACTATGAGAAGCTGCTGGCCACCGCGGACGATATCGAAACCATGATGGACCTGGCCCGGGAGGAAAACGACGAGGATACGGTGCAGGAGGTTGGCCAGGAGCTGACGGCCCTGAAGGAACAGGCTGACGCGCTGGAACTGGAAACCCTGATGCGGGGCGACTATGACGACAACGACGCCGTGCTGAGCCTGCACGCTGGAGCGGGGGGCACGGAGGCCCAGGACTGGACGCAGATGCTCTATCGGATGTACACCCGTTACTGCGAGCGGATGGGCTTCGAGGTGAAGCTGCTGGATCTGCTGGATGGGGACGAGGCAGGCATCAAAAGTGTGACCTTTGAGGTCAGCGGCGACCATGCCTATGGCTATCTCCGGGGCGAGAAGGGCGTGCATCGGCTGGTCAGGATTTCCCCGTTTGACGCCAATGCCCGGCGACACACCTCCTTTTCCAGCCTGGATGTGGCTCCCATGCTGGAGGACGACGGGGACGAAATCAAGATTGACATGAAGGATGTCCGGGTTGATACCTACCATTCAAGCGGGGCCGGCGGTCAGAACGTGAACAAAACCAGCTCCGCCGTTCGAATGACCCACTATCCCACGGGCATCGTGGTCGCATGTCAGACGGAACGGGACCAGGTGCAGAACCGGGCGACGTGTCTGAAAATGCTGAAGGCGAAGCTGCTGGAACTGAAGGAACGGGAGAAGGAACAGCAGATGGCCGACATCAAGGGCGAGATGAAGAAGATCGAGTGGGGCAGTCAGATTCGCAGCTATGTTTTCCAGCCATACACCATGGTCAAGGATCACCGGACCAATTATGAGAGCGGGAACATTGACGACGTGATGAACGGCAACCTGGAAGGCTTTGTGACCGCGTATCTGAAGATGCAGTAATGATCGGCGGCCGATGGAGACGGATCTCGGGTGTGCTGGCAGCGGTTTGCTGGACGCTGGCAGGGATGACGGCGGTGATTTTGATGATCGCCGGAGACGCGGGGCTGCTTACCCGGGAAATGCGGACCTTCGCACCGGCAGAGACGACCGGCCTGCCCGCGGCAGAATATGAAGGCGTGGGCCGGATGATTGCCGACTATCTGACGGACAGGCGGGAGTCGTTTCAGTACTTTTATTCCGGCGGCCCTGAGGGCACGGAGATTCAATGCTTCCAGCCCCATGAGGAAGCGCATATGGCAGATGTGCGGGAGCTGATCCGGCTGGATCGGACGGTGATGGTGGTTGCGCTGGGGATCGGGATGATGGCGACAGCGGCAGGACTTCTTCCGCGCGGAAAAAGAGAGCTGTTCTGGCGGGGCGTTCGAAGCGGACTTCGGGGCTTAGCGATCCTGGGAGCTGTTTTGCTGATCTGGGCGTTGGTCAACTTTGACGGCTTCTTTGTCACCTTTCACCGACTAGCCTTCCGGAACGACGGCTGGCTGCTGGATCCCCGGACGGACCTGCTGATCCGGCTGATGCCGATTGGATTTTTCATCAGTCTGGGATGGAAGGGCGCAGCGGCGGTGATGACTGTTCCGATGATGCTGACAGCAGCGGAGAGACTGGCTTTGCGGAAGGGAAAGGAAACGACGGATGACCTATGAAGCGCTCGCACGGAAACAGGCCGGAGAGCTGAAGGAACAGGCACGGGTTCGCATTCTGGCGCTGGAAACCAGCTGCGACGAAACGGCAGCCGCAGTGGTTGAGAACGGTCGGAAGATTCTGAGCAATGTGGTGTTCAGCCAGATTGACCTGCACGAGCTGTACGGCGGGGTGGTGCCGGAAATCGCCAGCAGGGCGCATATGGAAGCCTGTGACCGGGTGGTGGATCAGGCGCTGCGGGAAGCCGGGGAAACGCTGCAGAGCATCGACGCGCTGGCGGTCACGAAGGGCCCGGGGCTCGTCGGCGCTCTGCTCACGGGGGTTAACTGCATGAAAGGGCTGGCTTTCGCGGCGGGGAAACTACTGGTTGGCGTCAATCATATTGAAGGACATGTGAGCGCCAACTATCTGACCCATCCGGAACTTGAGCCGCCCTTTCTGTGCCTGGTGGTCAGCGGCGGACACAGCCACCTGGTGGAAGTGGCGGATTACGGCATCTATCGCCTGCTGGGGCAGACAGTGGACGATGCGGCGGGAGAAGCCTTTGATAAAGCGGCGCGGGTGCTGGGACTGCCTTATCCGGGCGGTCCGCGGATTGACCGGCTTGCGGAGGAGGGAGACCCGGAAGCCTTTTCCCTGCCGACCCCAAAGGTCAGCGGTCGATACGATTATTCCTTCAGCGGCCTGAAAACCGCGTTTCTGAACCTGGTTCACAGCATGGAGCAAAAAGGGGAAACGCTGCCAAAGGCAGATCTGGCGGCGGTGTTCCGGGGAGCGGTTTGCGAAGAGCTGACGGAGAAAGCCCGGCGGCTGATACGGGATCGAAGCCTGGAAGGCCGGAAGCCGAAAGCCATGGCCATGGCCGGCGGCGTTTCCGCCAACCGGGAACTGCGAAGAAGAATGAAGGAGATGTGCGCCGGGGAAGGTGTTCCGCTGTACATGCCGGAGATCGGGCTGTGTACGGACAACGGCGCGATGATCGGCAGCGCGGCGTATTATCGCCTCCGAAACGGCGAGATCGCCGGACTGGATCTGAACGCGATGCCGGCCCTGAGACTGATCTGATCATCCCGTTTCATACGATCTTCGACGCACCCTTGGTGCGATCAAAACCCAGGTCGTTTTGATTGAAGATCAGTATGAGGGCGGCAAAAGAGGATTTTAAGCTGTTCCGGGTTTTGTACACCGGAGAGCCCGAAACACGCGAAGGAGCGGGAAACATACGGTATCTGACCGGGAAGATCATGACGAAGGGGAAGGACGAACTGAAATGGAGAAAAAAGAGGTTTGGCGGGCGGTTAAATTCACCCTGTTCAGCATATCGGCCGGGGTGATTCAGATTGTTACCTACACGCTTTTTTACGAGGTGTTTCACTGGGCGCCGTGGCTGGCCTATCTGGTCAGCCTGATTCTGAGCGTTATCTGGAACTTTACCTTTAACCGGGCCTATACCTTCCGCAGCGACGCGGATCTGGGACGCAGCATGGCGCTGGTGACCCTGTTCTATGTTGTGTTTACGCCCCTGAGCACCTGGTGGACAGCCGCACTGACGGGAGAAAATCCTTTTACCGGGGCCGGCGCCAGCGCGACGCCCGTGGTGAATAATTACCTTGTTCAGGCCGGGACCATGCTGATTAACTTTATCACCGAGTTTCTGTTTCAGAAATTTGTCGTGTATCGCGGCAAAGAGGATACCAATTCCCGGGGCCAGGCAGCCCGGGAAAAAGAGGAAAAACAAGGTTCATGAACGAGTATATTGAAATCAAAGGCGCGCGGGAGCACAATCTGAAGAACGTTTCTCTGAAAATCCCCCGGGATCGGATGACGGTCATCACCGGTCTGAGCGGCAGCGGAAAAAGTTCACTGGCTTTTGACACGATTTATGCCGAAGGCCAGCGGCGCTATGTCGAGAGCCTTTCCAGCTATGCCCGTCAGTTTCTGGGCCAGATGGATAAGCCGGACGTGGATTCGATCGAAGGGCTGAGCCCTGCCATCTCCATCGACCAGAAAACAACCGGCCGGAATCCCAGGTCTACAGTGGGGACGGTGACGGAAATTCAGGATTACCTGCGCCTTTTATGGGCGCGGGTGGGCGTTCCCCATTGCCCGAATTGCGGACGGGAGATCCGGAAACAATCCATCGACGAGATTGTGGATGTTATCTGCCGGAAGCCGGAAGGAACCCGGATGCAGATTCTCAGCCCCCTGGTGCGGGGCCGAAAGGGTGAACACAGGGATCTGCTGGAGAACGCCCGAAAGAGTGGCTATGTCCGGGCCCGGATCGACGGGAAGCTGTATGATCTGGAAGATACACCGGAGCTTGACAAGAAAAAGCGACATACCATCGAGATTGTGGTCGACCGGCTGATCCTGCGGGATAACAGGGAATTTCGCCAGCGGCTGACGGACGACATCGAGGCCGCGGCAGCCAAAGGCGCCGGGCTTGTGATTGTTGATTGGATGGATCAGGGAGAAACCCTGTTCAGCATGAACTATGCCTGCCCGGACTGCGGAATTTCCATCGAGGAACTGAGTCCGCGGATGTTCTCTTTTAACAGTCCCTACGGTGCGTGTCCGACCTGCTCCGGACTCGGAACCCTGATGAAGATTACACGGGAAGCTCTTTTTCCGGATGAAAGCCTGAGCCTGCGGGAAGGCGCCCTGAATGCCATGGGGTTCAACGCGACGGAGGACACCGGGATTGCCGCGCAGTATTTCGACGCCATGGGGCGGAAATACGGTTTTACCATGGATACACCCGTGAGCCGGATTTCCGAGGAGGGCATGCAGGCCATTCTCTACGGTACCGGGAAGGAAAAGATTACCATCACCTATGAGGGCGCCAGGGGCAAGTCTGAGTATGCCACAGCGTTTGAGGGCGTTGTGCCGACCCTGGAAAGGCGTTATCAGGAAACGACTTCAGAGACCATGAAGCAGGCCTATGAGGAATATATGGCGGAGGAGCTGTGCCCGGATTGTCGGGGACAGCGGCTGAAGCCGGAGGCCCGGGCGGTGACCGTGGGCGGGAAGAACCTGCCGGAGGTCAGCGACATGAGTATCATCGAAGCCAGAAGCTTTTTCCGGGCGCTGACGCTTCAGGGCAGCGAGAAGATGATCGCAGATCAGATTTTAAAGGAGATCGACAGCCGCCTGGGGTTTCTGGAGGACGTGGGGCTGGGTTATCTGACGCTGAGCCGCGGCGCGGCTACCCTGTCCGGCGGGGAAGCCCAGCGGATCAGGCTGGCTACTCAGATCGGCAGCGCTCTGATGGGGGTTGTATACATTCTGGATGAGCCTTCCATCGGCCTGCATCAGCGGGACAACGCGAAGCTGATCGCCACGCTGAAACGGATGCGGGATCTGGGGAACACGGTTATCGTGGTGGAACATGACCAGGAAACCATGATGGCGGCAGACTGGATCGTAGATGTGGGTCCGGGAGCCGGACTTCACGGCGGACAGATCGTGGCGGAGGGAACCGCGGAACAGATTATGGCCGATTCCGACAGTCTGACGGGTCAGTATCTGAGCGGAAAGAAGATTATCCCGGTGCCCTCGAAGCGCCGGAACCCTACCGGTTTTCTGACGATCCGGGGCGCCGCGGAGCATAATCTGAAACGAATCGATGTCAGCATTCCGCTGGGCGTACTGACCTGTGTCACCGGGGTCAGCGGCAGCGGGAAAAGCAGCCTGGTGAACGAGATTCTGTATAAATACCTGGCGAAAAAGCTGAACCGGGCCAAAACCCGCCCCGGCCGTTTTGACCGGATGGAGGGAGAGGAACTGCTGGATAAAATCATCATGATTGACCAGAGTCCCATCGGGCGAACACCCCGGAGCAATCCGGCTACCTATACGGGCCTGTTTGACCTGATTCGCAAGCTTTTTGCCATGAGCCCGGAGGCCAAGGCCCGGGGATACCGGGAGAACCGCTTCTCTTTCAATGTCAAGGGAGGACGCTGCGAAGCATGCCAGGGGGACGGGGTTCAAAAGATCGAGATGCATTTCCTGCCTGATCTGTATGTGCCATGCGACGTATGTCGCGGGCACCGATACAATCGGGAGACCCTGGAGGTCACCTGGCATGGGAAGAATGTCTTTGAAGTGCTGGAAATGACCGTCGAGGAAGCCATCGCCTTTTTTGAGAATCATCCCCAGATTCTGCGGAAGCTGGAGACCCTGTATGACGTCGGACTGGGCTATATGAAGCTGGGACAGGCCTCTACCACTCTTTCCGGAGGAGAGGCGCAGCGGGTGAAGCTGGCTACGGAGCTGAGCCGAAAGGCCACAGGGAAGACCATCTATGTGCTGGATGAGCCCACGACCGGACTGCATATGGCGGACGTGGACAAGCTGATTCAGGTGCTGCAACGGCTGACGGACGCAGGCAATACGGTGCTGGTGATTGAACATAATCTGGACGTTATCAAGGTGGCGGACCGGATTATCGATCTGGGGCCGGAGGGCGGCGACGGCGGCGGAACCATTATGGCGGAGGGTACGCCGGAACAGGTGGCTGAAGTTCCGGAATCCTTCACAGGGGCTTATCTGAAAAAAGTCCTGGCCCAAAAAGAAAAGCATTGACTGCGCCGCGTGTGTGTATGCGCCGATCAGGTATCCATGTGCTGCGCGCAGGATCGAAATCAGATCAGGGCAGCGTGGCGAAGAGGAGGCAGGGAACGGACCCATGGGAAATCGAAATGAAAAAACGAACGTGATGCGGGTGCTGGACAGCAGGAAGATCCCTTATGAAAGCCATTTTTATGAAGCGGATCCGACGCTGACAGGTACGGAGATCGCAGAACGCCTGGGGGAGGAACCGGAACGGGTTTTTAAAACCCTTGTGACGACGGGAAAACCCGAAAAGTTTTATGTGTTCGTGATCCCTGTGGAGAGAGAACTGAACCTGAAGAAGGCTGCGGCCGCTGCGGGGGAAAAAGCGGTCAGCATGATTCATCAGAAGGAACTGCTTCCGTTGACCGGATACGTTCACGGGGGGTGTTCACCAATCGGGATGAAAAAAGCCCTCCCAACCTTCATGCAGAAGAACGCGGAAACGATGGAACGGATCTGCGTCAGCGGCGGGAAGGTCGGATGTCAGATTGAGTTGAATCCCGGGGATCTTCAAAGGCTGACGGGGCTGACCTGGGCGGATCTGGTATAAAAAAGGCGAAAACTGCATGGAAAAACAGAAAGAGAACACAACGATGCTTGACGCGCCTTTTTTTTCGGGCGTATCATAAGGTACAAATCAGGAAAAGCTCACGCTTTTCCTGACGAAGATCATAACAGGAGGAATGAATCCATGAAGAAAATCATTGCGATGGCCCTCGCTCTTTGCCTGATGCTGACCGTATGCTCTGCGATAGCGGAAGATCTGACGCTGAAGATTGCGCATATCGGCCCGCAGACCGGTCCGGCTGCCATGTACGGTCTGGCAACCTATCGCGGCGCCCAGATCGCTGCGGATGAGATCACCGCTGCGGACAACGGAATTACCGTGATCCTGCTGAATGAGGATGATTCGCACGATGCCGAAAAGTCTGTGAATGCTTACAACCACGTGATGGAGCAGGGTGCCCAGATGATCGTGGGTACCACCACCACAACCCCCTGCATTGCCGTTGGCGCGAAAGCCTTTGAGGAGCGGGTATTCATGCTGACCCCTTCCGCTTCTTCCACCGATGTCACCGCGGATAAAGACAATGTTTACCAGCTGTGCTTTACGGACCCGAACCAGGGATCCGCTTCCGCGGCCGTGATCAGCGAGAAGAAACTGGGCACCAAGATTGCCGTGATTTACAACAATGCTGATGCCTATTCCACGGGTATCTATCTGACTTTCGTACAGAAGGCTGCTGAGCTTGGTTTGGAAATCGTCTCCACCCAGACCTTTACCGACGATACGACCGACTATTCTTCGCAGATCGCAGACGCTCAGAACAAAGGCGCCGATCTGGTGTTCCTGCCTATTTACTATACGCCCGCGTCCCAGATTCTGATCGCCGCGAACAGCATCGGCTATACGCCCGTGTTCTTCGGTGTGGACGGCATGGATGGAATCCTGAAGCTGGAAGGCTTTGACACCAGCCTGGCGGAAGGTGTCATGCTACTGACCCCCTTTGTGGCGGACGCCAAGGATGATCTGACCGTAAAGTTCGTGGCGAAGTATAAGGAACTGTACGATGAAGTGCCGGATCAGTTTGCGGCGGATGGCTATGACTGCATTTACGCCATGGTGGAAGCGGCCCAGAAGGCCGGCGTGACGACAGATGCACCCGCGGAAGAAATCTGCGATGCGATGGTCGCAGCCATGCAGGAAATTACGATTACCGGTCTGACCGGTACGATGAAGTGGTCCGCTAACGGCGAAGTGGAAAAGGTTCCTACTGCCATGATTATCAAGGACGGCGCCTATACAGGCCTGGACAACTGATTTCGCCGAACCGGAAAATCATCCGGCCATGGGAACCCCGTGGCCGGATTTCCTATTGGATGGACAAAAACGCTGTTCTGTGGTAAAAAAGAAGGCGGAATGTTACTGACAGGGGGAGGAAGCAAGTATGGTTTTTCTGTCCAACCTGGTAAACGGGATCAGCCTGGGCAGCATATACGCCATCATCGCGCTTGGATATACCATGGTGTATGGAATCGCCAAGATGCTGAACTTCGCACACGGGGACGTGATCATGGTCGGAGCGTACATCATTTATTGTGCAGCGCAATATTGGAACGTGCCGTTTTTTGCATCGCTGCTGATTGCGATGGGTGTTTGTACATTGTTGGGAATGACGATCGAGAAGGTCGCCTATAAACCGCTGCGGCAGGCAACATCGCTGGCCGTGCTGATCACGGCCATCGGGATGAGTTATCTTTTACAAAATACCGCACTGATGATCTGGGGCGCGAATCCCAAGGTGTTTCCGAACCTGATGAACCTGGATACCATTACCCTGTTTGACGGGCAATTGTCTGTTAAGGGAGAAACGCTGGTGACCATTGTTGCGAATATCATCATCATGATCGCGCTGACGCTGTTTACCTCGCGGACAAAAATGGGAAAGGCCATGCGCTGTGTTTCTGAAGATCGGGGTGCGGCGGAATTGATGGGAATCAATGTCAACCGGACGATTTCTGTTACCTTCGCCATCGGCTCTGCCCTGGCCGCGGTGGCCGGCATGCTGCTGTGCTCTTCCTATCCGCTGCTGCAGCCGACGACCGGATCCATGCCCGGCATCAAGGCTTTTACGGCGGCTGTGTTCGGGGGTATCGGATCCATTCCCGGCGCCATGCTGGGAGGCGTTCTGCTGGGCATTATCGAGATTCTCGGCAAGGCATATATTTCCACGGAGCTTGGAGACGCGATTGTGTTCGCCGTACTGATTATTGTTCTGCTCGTGCGCCCCACCGGTCTGCTGGGAAAGACCGTACGGGAGAAAGTGTGAGGTGAACGGAATGAAAACGAAGAAAAGCCGATTCATCACCTCCATGGTGACCTATGGTGTGGTTATTGCACTGTTTGTGATTCTGACCGTTATGGTCAACAACAAATCCATTTCCCGAACCCTGAAGGGCCAGCTGATTCCCATCTGTAGCTGGATTGTGATGGCGGTGTCCCTGAATCTGGTGGTTGGGATCAGCGGAGAACTGAGCCTGGGTCATGCCGGTTTTATGAGCATCGGTGCATTTTCGGGCATCGTGATGTCCGGATGGCTGCTGAACGGGTTCCAGATAGAGGATCCCACGACCCGGCTGGTGCTGGCCATTGTGACCGGCGGCCTGATTGCCGGGATTTCCGGCGCGCTGATCGGCATTCCGGTGCTGCGGTTACGGGGCGACTATCTGGCCATTGTGACCCTGGCTTTCGGCGAGATCATCAAGAATGTCATGAATTGCGTTTATATCGCCGTGGAAGGAAAAACGCTGCATTGGGGTTTTCTGACCAACGAGCTGCCGGGAACGCTGTTGTTGAACGGCCCTATGGGGGCTGTGAAAGTAAAAACCATTTCTACCTTCACAGCAGGCTTCCTGCTGGTGATGTTCACGCTGATTGTGGTGCTGAACCTGACCAATTCCCGCTCCGGAAGGGCGATCATGGCGGCCAGGGATAACCGGATTGCCGCGGAAGCCATGGGAATCAACATTACGAAATATAAAATGATGGCTTTTGTTACGGCCGCAACTTTGGCGGGGATGGCAGGCGCTCTGTACGGGCTGAGCATGGCGACGCTGGTGCCCACCAAGTTCAGCTTCAATGAATCCATCAACGTGCTGGTATTCGTTGTGCTGGGTGGTATCGGAAACATTCCCGGATCGATTGTTTCCGCGGCTGCGCTGACAATCCTGCCTGAAAAACTGCGCTTTTTGCAGAATTATCGAATGCTGGCCTACGCGGTGTTGCTGATTCTGGCCATGTTGCTCAGTAACAATGCAGCCTTAAAGAATCTTTGGAAGAAACTGATTCCCGGACGGAAAAAAGAAGCTGACGGAGAGGAGGCAATGCGGGCATGAGTGAAACCAGAATTCGTCAGCATACACCCATGGTGCCTTATCCTTCCGGCGCAATCGTTCCGGAACGTGATCTGGGTAGCATGCCGGTGCTGGAATGCAGCCATCTCGGTATCGAGTTTGGCGGCCTGAAGGCTGTGGATGATTTTAACGTCATCATGGGCCGAACTGAGATTGCCGGTCTGATCGGTCCGAACGGAGCGGGAAAAACAACCATTTTTAATTTGCTTACCAAAGTGTACCAGCCTACCCATGGAACCATGATGCTGGAAGGGCGGGACATGGGAAATATGACCACCGTGGATGTCAACAAGGCCGGGATTGCGAGAACATTTCAGAACATTCGCCTGTTTGACAATATGACGGTGGAAGAAAACGTGCGAATTGGGTTGCACAATCAGATTCGCTGCGGAATGTTCAGCGGTATTTTACGACTGCCAAAGCACTGGCGGACAGAAAAGGAACAGCACGAGCGGTCGCTGGAGTTGCTGAATATCTTCGAAATGGCCGATCTGGCGGATGTGCGGGCGGGAAGCCTGCCGTATGGCGCCCAGCGGCGGCTGGAAATCGTCCGGGCCCTGGCTACACACCCGAAGTTGTTGTTGCTGGACGAACCCGCTGCAGGTATGAATCCCCATGAGACCGAGGAACTCATGGATAATATTATCAAAATCCGGGATCAGTTCCAGATTGCCGTGCTGTTGATTGAGCACGATATGAATCTGGTGATGGGCATTTGTGAGGATATCTGTGTGCTGAATTTCGGAAAGATCATTGCCAAAGGAACGCCGGATGAAATTCAGCGGAATCCGGCGGTGATTGAGGCTTATCTGGGCAAACAGAAGGAGGCAAAGGCATGAGCGATCAACAGCTTCCGCTGCTGAAGGTCAATAACCTTCATGTCTATTATGGCGCGATTCACGCCATTAAGGGAATCACCCTGGAGGTTAACGAAGGGGAGATCGTTACCCTGATTGGTGCCAACGGCGCGGGGAAATCTTCGACCCTGAACACGATTGCTGGGCTGCTGAAACCGCGGCATGGAAGTATCGCCTTTGACGGGGTTCCCGTGGATGGTACTGCGGCGTCCAAGATGGTATACAAGGGCCTGAGCCTCTGCCCGGAAGGACGACGGATTTTTCAGCAGATGACGGTTCGGGATAATCTGATGATGGGTGGTTATTCCCGTCCAAACGATGAGCTTGCCCTGTCGATGGAACATGTTTTTTCCTTCTTTCCCAGGCTGAAGGAGCGGGAAAAGCAGATTGCGGGCACCCTGTCCGGAGGCGAACAGCAGATGCTGGCGATGGGACGGGCTTTGATGAGCAAACCGAAGCTGATGATGCTGGATGAACCGAGCATGGGCCTGGCACCGATTTTGGTGGAGCAGATTTTTGATATCATCCGGGAACTGAACCAGTCCGGAACCACGATCCTGCTGGTGGAGCAGAACGCCCAGATGGCGCTGTCTGTCGCGAATCGAGCCTATGTGATGGAAACCGGTCGAATTACCATGAGCGGCGCGGCGGAAGAACTGCTGCATGACGATAATGTCCGCAAAGCATATCTCGGGAACTGATTGACAAAGGACGCATTCAGGGTTTACAATAAACGGTAAGCTTTCTGACTCCCGGAAACCAGTTGGGCGTCACGAAACAGAAAAACAGGGGCAGGCCCCCGAGAGGTGGTTTGGCGATGGCTTGTACCGCGATTGTTGGAATCAACTGGGGTGACGAAGGCAAGGGCCGCATGGTCGACCTGCTGACGGAATCCTTTGACGTGGTTGTGCGGTATCAGGGCGGCGGGAACGCCGGGCATACGGTTATTAACCGATACGGGCAGTTCATGTTGCATATGCTTCCGTCCGGTGTGTTCCGCAAGGGCGTTGTGAACGTGATCGGGAACGGTGTGGCACTGGATCCAGAGCACCTGATTCAGGAAATCCGTGAGCTGCAGAACAAGGGCGTTTCCATCACGCCGGAGAACCTGATGATCAGCGAACGGGCTTCCCTGCTGCTGCCCTGGCACCGGCAGCTCGACGCCCTGGAGGAAGCCCGGCTGAAGGATCAGAAATACGGATCCACCAAGAAAGGCATCGCACCGTTCTATTCCGACAAGTATCAGAAAAAGACGGTGCTGGCCGGCGAGCTGTTCTATCCGGACATTCTGAAACAGCATCTGGAAAGCCTTCGGGAGTGGAAGAATCTGGTGCTGACCGGTGTGTACGGGGCGGAACCGGTGACGGAAAAGGAGATTGACGACTGGCTGACGCAGTACTGCGCGCCGTTGAAACTCTTTATCCGAGATACCCGATCCTATCTGCTGGAGGCAAACCGGCAGCACAAGCGAATCCTGTTCGAAGGCCAGTTGGGCGCGCTGCGGGATTTGGATTACGGCATCTATCCCTACACCACGTCCTCCAACGTGCTGGCCAGCTTTGCCCCCATCGGTTCCGGGATGCCCGGAGTTGAAATCGAGCGGGTTATCGGTGTGGTGAAGTCCTATTCCAGCTGTGTCGGTGAAGGACCTTTTGTGGCCGAGATGTTTGGCGAGGAGGCGGATCGGCTTCGTCAGATTGGTGGGGAATTCGACGGGCATAAGCCGCATCGGGTCGGCCCGATTGATCTGGTCGCTACCCGCTACGGTGTTCAGGTTCAGGGAGCGACGGAAATCGCATTGACCAAGCTGGACGTGCTCAGTAAGCTGGATGAGATTCCGATCTGCGTACGGTACAAGCTGAACGGCAGGGAAACTGATAATATGCCTTTCCCGTCGGTGCTCAGCAAGTGCGAGCCCGTGATTGAAAAGATGAAGGGCTGGGAACGGGACATTTCCGGAATCCGGAACTGGTGGGATTTGCCGGAGGAAGCCAAAGCATATGTGAAACGGATTGAGGAAGCTGTCGGTGCGGTGATCAAATGGATCTCTGTCGGCCCTGAACGGCACAGCATTATCAGTCGCGGATGAATCTCTGGCGACCGGCGCGGGCTGGCGGCCACTGGGACACGGTTCATGATGCTGTGATATACGGAATCATTGCTGTGCGCCATTCATAATGTCGGCTCCGGAGGATGCTTCGTCAGAGTTGAATACATCATGAAAAAAATCATCAACAAGAAAGGATCATCAACAATGAAGGGGAATGTAATCGTAGGACAGTCCGGCGGCCCGACCGCCGTCATCAACTCCAGCCTGGCCGGCGTGTTTAAGACCGCGAAGGAGCGCGGCTTCAACAAGGTGTACGGTATGCGAAATGGTATCCAGGGCTTTTTGGATGAACAGTACATCGACCTGAGTGACCATATCAAGAATGAACTGGATCTGGAGCTGCTTAAGCGCACACCCTCCGCTTTTCTGGGCACCTGCCGGTACAAGCTGCCGGATATCCACGAGGACAAGACGATTTACGAGCGCATCTTTGAGCTGCTGAACAAGCTGGAAATCGAAGTGTTTATTTACATCGGCGGCAACGACTCCATGGATACCATCAAGAAGCTGACCGACTATTCCATGCTGACCGGCGCGAAGCAGAAGTTTGTCGGTTGTCCGAAGACCATCGACAACGATCTGGCCATGACGGATCACACGCCCGGATTCGGCAGCGCGGCTAAGTATATTGCCACTTCCACCAAGGAGATCATCTGCGATGCGATGGGTTTCTCCTACAAGAAGAAGAACGTGAATATCATCGAAATCATGGGCCGGAACGCGGGTTGGCTGACCGGCGCTGCGGCGCTGTCCCGGGGAGAGGACTGCGAAGGCCCGGATCTGATTTATCTGCCGGAGTTAACTTTTGACATTGAAAAGTTTGTGGAGAGTGTCAAGAAGCTGCTGGAAAAGAAGGATGTTGTTGTTGCGGTGGTGTCTGAAGGCATCAAGACTGCCGATGGACGCTATGTGTGCGAGAATTCCTCCGGATCAGAAACCAAGGATGCCTTTGGTCATATCCAGATGACCGGCACTGCTTCCTATCTGGCCAGTGTGGTGCAGAAGGAACTGGGCTGCAAGACCCGAGCCGTGGAGCTTTCTACCCTGCAACGGGCCGCTGCGCATCTGGCCAGTAAGATCGACGTGGACGAAGCCTTTAATGTGGGCGGCGCCTGTGTCAAGGCGGCGGACGAAGGTCGTACCGGCGTCATGGTCGTGATCGTGCGTGTGTCCGACGATCCCTATCAGAGCACCACGGATGTGAACGATGTGCATCGCATCGCGAACGATGAGAAGGTGGTTCCGCGGAACTGGATCAACAAGTCTGGTAACTACGTGACTGAAGAGTTCCTGGACTATGTGCGCCCGTTGATTCAAGGCCAGTATTCGCCCATGATGGTGGAAGGTCTTCCGCGGCATCTGACCATGAACCTGAAGAATTATGACTGGATCAGCAAGGGCCATAAGTAAGGATCAGCTTTTTCGGGGACGAATCCGATACAGCGTATGCTGAGCAATCCGATCAAGAACAGGGAGGGATACGATGTCCGGACATTCCAAGTGGCATAATATACAGGCGAAAAAGGGTAAGGCGGACGCGCAGCGTGGCGCGGTCTTCACCAAGATCGGCAGAGAAATCGCTATCGCGGTGCGCGAAGGAGGCGCCAACCCGGAATCCAACGGCAAACTGCGGGATATCATCGCCAAGGCGAAGGCGAACAACATGCCCAATGATAATATTCAGCGATCCATCAAGAAGGCCAGCGGCGAGCTGAGCAACGTGGTGTATGAGGAAATTACCTATGAAGGTTATGCGCCCGGCGGTGTGGCGGTGATTGTGGATACAATCTCCGACAATCGCAATCGTACGGCCAGCGATGTACGCCACTGTTTTGCTAAATACGGTGGCAATCTTGGCACCACCGGCTCCGTAGGTTTCATGTTTGACGAACGCGGTGTGCTGGTTGTTGAGCGTGAACCCGGCAGCGACGAGGACGAGATGATGATGATTGCCCTGGACGCCGGCGCCGAAGATGTGAAGGCAGATGACGATGTGTATGAGATTTATACCGCGCCGAATGACTTCAGCACGGTTCGGGAAGCGCTGGAAAAGCAGGGACTGACCTTCCTGTCCGCGGATGTGCAGAAGATTCCGCAAAATACTGTGGCAGTGACCGATCCGGACACGATTTTGAAGATTCAGAAGATGCTGGATCTGCTGGAGGAAAACGACGACGTACAAAACGTCTATCATAACGCAGATCTGCCGGAAGAGGAAGAAGAGGACTGATTTAACCGCAATCCAGACAGGTGAAAGCTGAAAAAACACACGTTTTGGCTCCGATACGTATGTATCGGAGCCAGTTTTAATACCGCAAATTGGGAAAAACGATCGACAGAATGAAAGTATGTTTTCCTGCCCGGATTGAACGCCAGGGGAAATGCTTCGTTGCGTTTTCGGTCTGCAGAGCAATCCTTTGAAAACGATCTGTATCTTTAAGCAGCGTCAGAGGTTTTGGATCAGGCGAAGACAGCAGGCCTGACGGTTCAACAGTTACGTGAACTCCGCTGCTGCCTGCATGAAGGATTGGCACGGACCGATTATCTGCTTCATCCGGACATTCAGCAGACTTTCCTGAATTCAGCAAAAAGTGTTCATGAAAGAAATTACTGGCAAGCCATGATCAGAATGGGAAGAAAAATCTGCTAATCAGGAATTGAGTGAGGCTTAATCCGTAAGCAATCACGGTTCCGGTATTATTCATGATGTGCTCAGCCAGGATAGCGGTCATCGCGGCTTCATGCTGAGAGATGGCAACACCAGGGATACGCTGGATAGCGATGTTTTACAGAAGATAGCAAAACACCGCGGTGGAGAAAACTCCGTCGCGGTGTTTTGATTGTGTTCCGGCGATGTCTGTCAGCCAACGGGGGTCATATTGGTGACCTCTCCGGTCTGCAGATCGATCATGTAAGCGCCGACGGTGTTCCCGGTGAACAGGCTGGCTGCGTTACTTTCTTCACCGTTTACATAGGAGTAGATTACCACCAGCAGCTGATTTCCAACGACAGAAATCTTTGCCGTGGTCTGAGTCAGAGGATTGATCAGAGCATGAATTTCATTGCTGTTTTCGAAATAGGCCCGATAATAATCTGCCGCGAATTTTTCCTGTGTGTCTGTGGAGAAGTACTGAGAGGATCGCAGATTGCCCGTCGTATCATTGGACACCGGCCCGAAATAAATCAGCTTGAACTGTTTGACGATATCGTCTTTCGTCATTCCGCCGACGGCTGTTGTCGAAGCTGCGACGGGAATTGTTTCTGTTGTGGTGGTCGCGGTTGTTGCAGCGGATACAGGCGCTGTTTCGGGAGTGGATGCCGTCGTGGTGGTCACGGCCGCGGGTACTGTGGAAATGGCTTCCGTGGCAGCGGCAGTCGTCGTATCCACGGTCGTATCAGCGGTTGTAACAGTCTGAGTAGCCGCAGTTTCCGTAGCCGCGGTTGTAACAGCCTGCGTGGTCGCGGTTTCCGTAGCTGTGGCCGGGATGGTGATCGCGGTGTCATCCGTCTGGACGGCGGTTTCAACGGTAGAAGCGGCAACGTTGGTCGTAACGGCAGGCGTTTCGTCCACAGTTTCCGTCATGGTTTCCTCTTCCAGGTCGTTGCCAACAGTATCGGCTGCGGTCGTAGTTGTGGTTGTGGTTGCTGCAGTTGCGGTACTTGCGTTTGTAGTTGTGGTGTTAGTGCTGGTGGAAGCCGGTTCCACATATCCGGCGGGAAGTTCGTCCTCATAAACCGGGACAGAAACCATTTTTGTTACAGTCTGTGTTGAATAGACGGGCTTTTCCTTCTGGGTGAGCACACTCTTGCCTTTTTCGTCTGTCTCGTAGACATAATATTTCTTCGTTCCGGTTTGCACCCGTTCGGTTACCTGCATTTCCCGCTCTTCGTAATGATGAATCTTACGGGTTACAGCATCGGTGGGCTTGTCAGCGGATGCTTCCAGGTTGTACATGACGACCTGTTTTTTATTGGATGTGGTGGTGGTGGTTTTCTTCGATCCGGATGAAGAAGCCTTCTTTACAGTCGTAGCCTGCTGCTTTTCCGCTTTTGCGGCTGCCGCAGCGGCGGCCTTTGTACCCTCAGGCATGAAGGAGAAGGTAATATTCCAGATGATCTGCTTGCCCTTTTTGCTGACGGCCGTCAAAGACTGCGTCCGGGTGAATCCATTGGTAATATCCCCAGCTGTGGGGGTATAGGTCTCTTTGCCGATTCCGCTTGCATTGTTCTTGCTTTCGATGAGACAGGTCAGATAGCTGAATTCAACATCGGGAGCCAATTCTACAGTGATCGCCTGGTTCTTTTGCGCGACAAGTTCTGCCCCATTGATTTCAAAAACCTTGCTCCAGGTTTTGCTCAACCCCTGATAATTATCACAGGTGGCTTCGACGGTCACTTCCATTTTCTTGGCTGTTCCGCTCTTTTTGATGGCAGTAATCCGATCTGATTCCTCGACACTGAGGTAAATGCCCTGGATATATCCTTCAGAACCCTTTGGGCTGGTGACGGAATACCAGAGCACGCCATCCACGATCTCTTCACCGTTTACGGTCAGTTCCTGGCCTTTTTTGGAGAACTTCTTGACCTGTTTGCTCTTGGCGTCCGGCGATTTGCGCAAAATCACGTTTTTTGTCCGGGTTTTGCCTTCTGCCGGATAAGCAGAGTTACCGGAGGTTGCGATGGCTGAGCCGGACGCTGCATTTGAAAGGGGAGCAGTCGTACCGGAATTGGTATTTCCGTTATTGTTTGTTACAGTGGTGGTATCACTCCCCGTGCTGGTTGTGACTGTGGTGATGCCAACGCTCGGATTGGTGGCTGCGGGAGTACCCGAATCAGCTCCGGGAAGAATCAAAGCACCATCCGCGTTCGTGGTAACCGCAGTGTCCGTGCTCGCGACAACCGGCTGTATCGTTCCATCTGCGGGCTGGGTTACTGTATCAGTCGTTCCGGCCACAACAACCTGTGCAGACCCATCGCCGGTTTCAGATGCGGACTGAGTTGTCTCTCCGGTTGTGACAACGACCGACTGAGCGTCCGTTGTTATCGTGTCCACGCCAGGCTGGGTGTTCTGCTGGGTCGTATCAGCCACCGGGGTGACCTCCGTCGCAAAAGCGCCCGTCAGACTCGTTACCAGGCAAATGATCATCACCAGAGCAATCAATTTCTTCATAATAAAAGAATCCCCCTCTAGATAGTCATGGTTATTCTAACATTGTTTGAAGGATTTGTAAAGAAATTATTTCAAAAAAAAGTATTTTCTGATTTTTACGATCATGAAAAGGAGAAAGATGCTCATTGAACAGCCATGGGCAGTGGAGTATAAAAAAATTGAACTGGCGAGGGTGGTTCCCCGACGGCCGGGAACGTTTTTCTGGACAAATAGGGAAATTTCTCCTTTTTTCCTTTGCCAGACAAAAACGGGGATTGGATTTACAGTCGGATGATCCGGCAACGGTCCCACCCAAAACCCCGGTTACACTCACTTTTGGTTACACTCAAACGCGTGAATCGGCCGGAAGCCTTGTAAATAAAGGCGTTGCAGGCTGTGAACGGTTACACTCAAATGAGTACGTACTAGTTTTGCATCTCCGAGAAGCCTTATCAATCAAGGCTTTCCGGGCGGGGGCGGTTACACTCAGATTGAGTGTAACCAAGGAGCAGTTACACTCAAACCAGTGCGGACAACTTCCCGGTTCATGCCCGGAGAGACCGTTTTTTGTTCGAGATCCGTGAAAGCGGGTGTGAAACCAGAATCGTCAACCACACAGAGTGACTGACGAGAATCAGCGGTTCACAGAAAAGACACTGCGTTGTGTCGGCGAATGGGTCAAAAAATCCGCGTGCAGTCTGAAACGGCTGCACGCGGATGAATGACTCCAATGGACGCTTAGCGGATCTGTTCCGATGACTCGGAAACACACAAGAATTAACTGGATCAGTTGACTGTGGGCTTGGGCGTGCCGCAGAACGGGCAGTACAGCCAGGTTTCCAGATTACCGGTATGGCCGTTCAGGCAAGTCCAGGTGTTGCCGGCAGGCGTAGCAGCAGCCACAGCTGTCTGAGAATTGGAACCGGCCACCACATTGTTTGTAGCGGCAGAGGTGCCCGTCTCAAAACTCGCTATGTTGTCTACTTCATAGGTGACCGGGGCTTTTTTGACCCCTTCAGGCAGGAAGGTATAGGTAATGACCCATTCGACTTCCTTGTCTTTACTGACGGCGGTCAGTTTCTGCTGGACGGCAAACCCATTCAGAACATCCTCGTAGGAAGGGGTAAAAAGGCTCTTCGCCTCACCAGTCGCTTTGCTCTTACCGGAGTTCGTAGCCCGGGTATAGATCGTGAACTCCGCATCCGCACCGATAGCAGTCTTCGGGTGGCGGCCGGCGACGGGCTTCCCGTTAATTTCACAGATCCAGGAATATTTCTTGCCAAGACCCTGATAATCTTCACAGCTGTAAGACTTATCCAGATAGAGCACATCGCTGTAAACAGCGGAGGAGGCTTCATCGTCACGATCGTTATCTTCGACAGCCAGATCAGTTCCGATAATATAGCCTTCCTTTTCCTTGGAAGTGGTGATCTTGTACCAGACCTCGCCGTCCTCGCCGATTTCCATCTTGTTTACTTCCACTTCAGAGTCGGCTTTTAAATCAACAACCTTTTTTCCCTTCGGCTTAGGTTCCTTGCGTACGGTGGTCTTTACACGGGTATGACCATAGGTCGGATAAGTCGTTGCCTCGGCCAGAGGAGCAAGCAGCAGCACAAACAGGCTGACCAGCAAAAGAATACTTACAATACGCTTCATCGCAATCGCATC